>JAFQHB010000214.1 GCA_017398165.1 Bacillota bacterium | reverse complement strand
GCCCCATAGGGGCGCAGCACTAAGCGTTGCGCGCAAGGCAGAAAAAAATTTCAATAAAAGGGAGGCAAGGAGCCCCGACAGGGGCGGAAGTGCCCGTAAGGGTAGTTGGGCGACGGAAAGAAACGGACGAGGTACAACCCTAAAAACCTACTTATTTACGCTAAACCTGTCAGCTTTTTACTGCATCTCTCATATTACTTAGAAAACCAAGCTTCTAAGCAAAAAAATACCGTACAGTCACAAACAAACTGTACGGTATTGATTGTTGTAGCCAAAAGCCAAACATCCCACGCGCAATTAGCGACGCAGACCCAGCTCCTGAATGATCTGACGATAGCGGTCGAAGCTCTGAGCCTTGATGTAGGCCAGGAAACGACGACGCTGACCAACCAGCTTCAGCAGACCACGACGGGAATGAAAATCCTTCGGATGCTGCTTCATATGCTCAGTCAGTTCAACGATACGCTGAGTCAGCAGAGCTACCTGTACCTCCGGAGAACCGGTATCGCCGGGATGCTGCTGGAATTTCTCAATGATCTCAGCTTTCTTAGCAGTAGACAGCGGCATAATTACACCTCCTAATAATCAAATATAAGCCGACAGCCCAGATAAGGGCGGAGTCTCCATTATCCATGCTGTGGTAAAAGCGATCAAAGTGACCACTCGTAATATTATATCCTAAATCCCATCATTTAGCAAGAGCGATATGCAAATTTATCAAGATTTTTCCACTCATTTTCAGGCTGTTTTTCTGCCAGACCGTTTTGCCCCGGCCAGCATCACGATACCTCAGATCAACCCCAGCATCCCGGCCGCCGTGCGGCTGTCCGCCGCGATCTGCGCCCGCAGCTGCTCCAGAGAGGCAAACTTCTGCTCGCGCCGTATCTCGCCCACAAAGCGCAGGCGCATCACCTTGCCGTAAAAATCCTCGTGCACACCCAGACAGTGTGTTTCAATAGTCGGCAGCATATCTTCTCCGCTCGTCACAGTCGGCCGCAGCCCGACATTGATGACGGCAGGATACTCACGCCCGTCACATTCCGCCCACGCGGCATACACACCAAAAGCCGGCAGCAGCATCCCCTCCGTCGCCAGTATGTTGGCAGTCGGGAAGCCGAGCTGCCGCCCGAGCTGCCGCCCGTGGCAGACCTCACCGGCCAGCACATACTCGCGCCCCAGCAGAGCAGCAGCCTCACGCAGGCGACCCTCCGCCACCAGCGAGCGTATCAGGGAGCTGCTGACGATACCCAGCTCGCTGCGGCAGGGCGGCACTATATCCACCCGGATGCCGAGCTGCCGCCCCAGGCTCTGCAGCATAGCCGCATCACCCGCGCCCCGCGCCCCGAAGTGGTAATTAAAGCCGACCACTACCATATCCGCGCCCAACTGCTGATGCAGATGCACCCGCACGAAGTCCTCCGGCGATTGCGCTGCTGCAGCAAGATCAAAAGGGAACTCCAGCAGCATATCCATACCGGCGGCCGCCAGCGCCCGCCGCTTTTCCTCCCGGCTCTGCAAGAGCTGCGGCGGACGCCCCGAAAGCACGCTCATCGGGTGCGGCTCAAAGGTAAAGGCCATAGCCTGTCCACCCGCCGCATCAGCCGCCGCCCGGGTACGGCGCAGCAGCTCACGGTGGCCCAGATGCACACCGTCAAAGCTGCCCAGCGTCACCGCCAGAAAGCCCGCCTGCTGCCGGTATTCACTTGTCGCAGTCAGTATTCGCATCGTTTCCCCCTGCTCTTTATTCGGTATTAAGGCGGTTTATTTTTCTGCTTCCGCCGTATGCAACACTTTGATCATCCGCAGCAGCAAATGCTCGTTGCAGGCACAGCCCTGTGCCTCATACGTCGTCTCGCCGATACCGATCAGCCGCCCATCATAAAAAACGCGGCAGGCCGGCGCCTCGGCCTCGGATAAACCCAGCACGATCTCCCGCCCGTGCAGTGCGTGGTCATAATCCCTCTCATCCAGCAGGTCGATACGTGGCAAATGCGCCACACCCTGCTCCAGCGGCAATACGGCAGAGAAATCACCCGCCGCCAGCATCGCTTCGGCCTGCTCCGGTGTCAGTGCCGATGCCGCATCAAAACTGCCCACCGCGCGCCGTTCCAGCATCGACATATGTGCGCCCACGCCCAGCACCGCACCAATATCGTGGAAAAGGCTGCGGATATACGTCCCGCTGGAGCATTCCACCTCGATCACCGCCCGCGGCAGATCCAGCTCCAGCAGGTGCAGCCGGTAAATATGTACCGCCCGGCTGGGACGCTCGATCTCCACGCCCTCACGTGCCAGTTGATACAGCTTTTTGCCGCCGATCTTGATGGCGCTCACCATCGGCGGTTGCTGCATAATACGCCCGGTAAACTGCGGCAGCACCGAGCGAAAAGCCTCCTCGGTGACGGCTGCCAGAGCCTCCGGCGCGGCCTCGGCCACTACCTCGCCCCATTTATCATAGGTGGTGGTGCTGCTGCCCAGCGTCAGCTCGCCGACGTATACCTTGGGCAATTCGTTAAAATACTCCGCCAGGCGTGTAGCCTTACCCAGACACACCGGCAGCACACCTACCGCCTGCGGATCCAGCGTGCCGGTATGGCCGACCTTGCTCTTACGCGGCAGACGCCGCCGCAGCACCGCCACCACATCGTGCGAGGTATATCCCGCCGGCTTATAAATATTCAGAAAGCCGTTCGGCGTGGTCAGCGCGCGGCCGGTCTCCTGCTTTTCCTGCGTGTTCTGCCCTGCCGTCATCCGCGCTCCGCCTCCGTTTCCGCCAGCAGTTGTCTGGCAGCATCCAGTACGCGCGGCATTACCTCGGCCACCGTACCCTCGATAGTGCAGCCGCTGGCCGCATAATGCCCGCCGCCGCCAAATTGTGCCGCCAGCTTGCCGACATTATAGCCGTTACGGCCGCGAAAAGATACCTTGACGTGCGTAGGCGTCCGCTGATCAAAGAACAGGCCGATCTTTACGCCCTCCAGCCCCATCGTGCTGCCCGCGATATTACCGGCGTCCTCAGTTGTCGCCTCCAGCTCGCGGCGCATATCCTCGTCCACCCAGCACCAGGCGATCTTGTTATCATCCGTCTTTTGAAAGTTCGCCAGAGTCCGCCCCAGCAGCCGGATGTGCTTATAAGAATGTGATTCAAAAAGCTGGATACGCATTTCCTCCAGATCTACGCCCAGCCCCAACAGCTCAGCCGCGATACGCATAGTCTGCACCCGCGTATTGGTAAAGCGGAAACCGCCGGTATCGGTACACAGCGCGGCATACAGACAGCGCGCGATCGGCAGTGTTACCTCCAACCCCAGCCGCAGCAGGAAAAGATAAATCAGCTCGGCCGTAGCCGCCACCCGCGGGTCGATCACCGATACCGCAGGTATCTCATCGCGCATAGCGTGGTGGTCAATAATCATCAGCTCGGCATCGGCCAGATATCTCTCCAGCCAGCTGCCGCCGGTGCGGTCCAGCGTAGCGCAATCCACCAGCAGCAGCAGATCCGGCCGGCCAAACACCTCGTCCACGGCATCCGGCTTGATGACGTCCTCCGCCCCCGGCAGGAATTGCAGATAACGCGGTATATCATCGTGAAAGACTACCTGCACCTGCTTGCCGAGCTGCCGCAGACCGGCCGCCAGCCCCAGCGCCGAACCAACCGAATCCCCATCCGGCGAGATATGCCCGACGATGATGATCTTCTGCATCCGCGCCAACAGGTCACACGCCGGCCCGAAATCATACTTCGCCAGATATTCGGCGCATCTTTGCGCCATATCTTCCGTCTGTGCGGTCACACTTATCACTCCTGTCAGCGTTATTATTCCTCAGTTTCCGTATCTTCAGTTTCCGCATCCTCGGCGGCGTCCTCCACAGGCTTGGGCGGCAGTTTGCTGTCGTATTCCGAGAGTATCTCGGTAATTTTGAAGCCTGCCTCAATACTGCGATCATCCACAAAACGCAGCTCCGGCACTGTTCTGGTCTTCAAACGACGTGCCAGCTCGCTGCGGATATACCCGGCAGCCCCACGCAGCGCCTCCAGAGTCTGATCACTGCCGGCCTCGGCATAGTGGCTGATATACACCTTCGCCAACGAAAGCTCGCTGTCCACACGCACATCCAGCACCGACACCAGCGCCAGACGCGAATCCTTCATATGGCGGATGATATCAGATATTTCTTTTCTCAGTTCCTCGGCAATACGCCGATTTCTGTATTTAGCCAAAATATTCGCTCCTTTGACAAATTATTTATCAGATCGTTCATATTGAATCCCAATCTCTTTTAATGTACCCGCTGACGGTCATAGAACCAAAGCCTCCCTTGTGCAAAGGGAGGTGCCCCAAAGGGGCGGAGGGATTGACCCAAGCCCCCCCAAACGGCTAAAAATGACAAAAAACGATCAAAAACAAACCGAAACAACCCCTCAGTCAGCTTCGCTGACAGCTCCCCTTACACAGGGGAGCCTTAAAAAAACTCTGATCCACAAGAAACACTGCTCAAACAAATGAGGACACAAAATCAAACCGGTACCATAATTAAAAATTTTCCGGTTCTCTATACAGTTTTCCATATAGAGTTTTCCACTATAACGGTTTAATTATATAGTTTTGATTATAAAGTTTTTTCCCGTTAAAGTCAGTCAGCAAAAGCCCCGCCCCTTGGCAGGGAAGGCTTTTGCTGACCGAGTGGGTATATTGCGGGGGTTGCGCCGGGCTGTTACAGCTCGCGTGCGGTCTCCTCCATAACGAAGGCTTCGATAATGTCGCCTTCTTTCAGATCATTGTAATTCTCGATGCCGATACCGCACTCAAAGCCCTGTACGACTTCCTTGACGTCATCCTTAAAGCGGCGCAGCGAGGCCAGCTTGCCCTGGAAGATCACCACACCGTCACGCACGATACGAATCTCGGCGTTGCGGGTGATCTTGCCCTCCAGCACGTAAGCACCGGCGATCAGGCCGATCTTGGGTACCTTGATGGTCTTTCTGACCTCGACCTGACCCAGCCAGGTCTCTTTCAGCTCGGGATCCAGCAGGCCGACCATAGCCTTCTTGACGTCCTCGATAGCGTCATAGATCACGCTGTACATACGCATATCGACAGATGCCAGCTCGGCAGCCTTGCGGGTCTGGGCATCGGGGCGTACGTTAAAGCCGATGATAATGGCGTTGCTGGCATCAGCCAGGGTAACGTCGGACTCGTTGATAGCACCCACACCGACGTGGATAATGCGTACCTTTACCTCATCGGTACTCAGTTTCTCCATCGACTGGCTGATAGCCTCGACAGAGCCGCGTACGTCAGCCTTGATGATGATATTCAGCTCTTTGACCTCACCCTCCGCAATCTTGGAGAACAAATCATCCAGCGATACCTTGGAGGATTTACGCATCTCCTCCTCGCGCTTGCGGATAGCCTGGAACTGTGCAGCGTATCTGGCGTCACGCTCATCCTTGATACCGATAAAGGTCTCACCGGCCTCAGGTACCTCCGAGAAGCCCATGATCTCAACAGGCATCGAAGGTCCGGCGCTTCTTACTGCGCGCCCGGTATCATCATACATCGCACGCACCTTACCAAATACCGAACCGGCAACGATAGTCTCGCCCACCTGCAGAGTACCTTTCTGGATAAGCAGGGTAGCCAGCGGACCACGGTTTCTGTCCAGTTTGGCCTCGATGACAGTACCGCGCGCCTGACGCTTGGGGTTGGCTTTCAGCTCGGCCACCTCGGCCACCAGCAGGATCATCTCCAGCAGAGTCTCGATATTGGTACCCTGCTTGGCGGATACCGGTACCATAATGGTATCGCCGCCCCAATCCTCGGATACCAGGCCGTGCTCGGTCAACTGCTGCATTACACGGTCGATATTGGCGCCCGGCTTGTCGATCTTGTTGATAGCCACGATGATCGGCACACCTGCCGCCTTGGAGTGGTTGATAGCCTCGACAGTCTGCGGCATAATACCGTCATCCGCCGCCACTACCAGAATGGAAATATCGGTCACCTGGGCACCGCGGGCACGCATAGAGGTAAATGCCTCGTGACCGGGGGTATCCAGGAAAGTAATTTTCTTGTTGTTGATCTCTACCTGATATGCACCGATGTGCTGGGTAATGCCGCCGGCCTCGGTAGAGGTCACGCGGGTATTACGGATAGCATCCAGCAGAGAGGTCTTGCCGTGGTCAACGTGACCCATTACCGTCACTACCGGCGGACGCTCACGCATATCCTTTTCGTTATCGGTCTCGTCCTCCAGAATCTCGACGATCTTCTCCTGACGTACCTCTACCTCGATACCAAATTCATCAGCCACCAAAATAGCGGTATCCGAATCCAGAGTCTGGTTGATAGTAGCCATAATACCCAGACCAAACAGGCACTTGATCAGCTCGCTGGCGGTCTTGTGCATACTCTTGGCCAGCTCGGAGAGGATGATGGTCTCACCGATGACGATCTTCTTGGGCGTAGCCGGGGCCACTTCCACATTCTGCTTCTTCTGCTCTTTATATTTGTTGCGCGGGCGGTTTTTATTGGCCTTCTCCATAGCGTTGAAGCGATCCTTATTATACCGCTGCTCCATGTCCTTCTTTTTCTTCTCCGGCTTGTCGGCACGGCGGCTGTCAGGCTTCTGGGTCACCGGTGCCGGCGGTACGAAGGGCGCTGCCGCCGAGCGGTTCTTCTGGAAGCCGCCGCCGGTCGGTGCGCCGCCGCGCTGACCGTCACGCTGCGGACGATTGTTATTGTAGCCGTCGCGCTGCGGGCGGTTATTATCACGCTGACCGTCACGGGGCGGACGGTTATTGTTGTAGCCGTCACGCTGCGGGCGGTTATTATCGCGCTGGCCGTCGCGGGGCGGACGGTTATTGTTGTAGCCGTCACGCTGCGGGCGGTTGTTATCGCGCTGGCCGTCACGGGGCGGACGATTATTGTTGTAGCCGTCACGCTGCGGGCGATTATTATCACGCTGACCGTCGCGCTGCGGACGGTTATTGTTGTAGCCGTCACGCTGCGGGCGGTTGTTGTCACGCTGGCCGTCACGGGGCGGACGGTTATTGTTGTAGCCGTCGCGCTGCGGGCGGTTATTATCGCGCTGACCGTCACGCTGCGGACGGTCGTTATTCACACGCTCATTATTGCCGCGCTCGTTATTGGCACGGTCTCTGTTGCCTGCTGCTTCATTACGGCGGTCATTATTGCGCCCGCCGCGGTCGTTGCTGCGCTCATTATTGCGCTCGTTGTTGGCGCGCTCGTTATTCTGCTCGTTGGCACGCTCGTTATTGCGCTCCACATTCCGTTCAGCTCCGGCCGGGGCTTCGGCTTGGGGCTTCCGCTCGGATTGGGGACGCGCGGAAGCAGCAGGTGCTTCTTTGCTTTCAGGTTTGGCAGCCACAGCCGGCTCCGGCGCGGCGGCAGGCTTGCTCTCTTTCGGAGCAGCCGGTGCGGCGGCTTTTTCTTTTTCGGGCACAGCAGCCACAGCTTCCTGCTTCTCACGCTCGGCACGCTCGGCCTCCACTACCTCTTTTTTAATACGGGTCACCTTGGGGCGAAACCCGGAAGCGTTGCGGAAATGACTGCGCGCCGCTTTCTCGGCGTGCTCATCCAGCACCGCCATATGGCCGCTGAGGTTGATACCCTGCCTCTGCAAGACGTCTATGATCTTCTTGCTATCGACTTCCAGCTCTTTGGCCAGCTCATAAACACGAATTTTTCCCAATCAAAACACTCCTTTTGAAGCCTTGGCAAACATTACCTGTCCTAACTAAATATAATATCATAAATTATTCAACAATATAAGTCATTGGCGATATTTTATTTCTTTGGGCGAACTTTTTTTTGCGTTTTGGCCGGTGCGGGCGCTTCTTCGCCCTTATGCAGACGCCCGGCACGCTCCGGTGCGATGCCTGCCAGCGTTTCCAGCTTGGCGATCATCCCCCGGCAAAAGCTTTCATCAGACAGCGCCCAAACACCGCGTGCCGGCTTGCCGGCGGCGATGCCCAAATCTTCCTTGGTCCCAAAACGCCACACGTCCACGCCTATCCGGCGGTTTTGGGGCAGCCGCTCAAAATTCTTCCAGAAGCCGTCCAGCGAGTTCTCGCTCAGATCCTCCGCCAGCAGCACCAGACGCACACCGCCTTTGGCCATCTGCAGCCGCACCGCATCACTGCCGGATGTCAGCCTGCCGGCCTTCTGGGCAAAGCCCAGCAGCGTATATATGCCCTGCTCACTCGGCAGCGGCTTGTCGTTTAAGCTCATCCTTGACGTCCTCACTCAGCGCCTGCTTCAACGCACGCTCCAGCGCACGCGATTTCAATGCTTTCTCCAGGCAGGCCACCTCGCGGTGGATATACGCCCCGCGGCCATTGGCCCGCCCGGTAGCATCCAGCATAATGCTGCCCTCCGGTGTACGCACCACACGGCACAGCTGGCGTTTATCCGCCAGTTGGCGGCAGCCCACGCACATTCTTTGCAGTTTGGCTTTCTCAGTCATTATCACAATCTCCGCTTGTTATTGCGTAGCTTACTCTACGGTTTCTTCCGGCGCTTCGGTCACAGCCGCTTCTTCGATGGTATCATCAGCGATAGCCTCGTCAGCGATAGCTTCATCAACGATAATATCGTCGATAACAGCCTCGTCCACCACCTCATCGGTGATGGCTTCCTCAGCCTCGGCCTGGCGGCGTGCCAGTTCCTCGGCCTGCATCTGCGATTCACTCTTGATATCGATACGGCAGGCAGTCAGGCGTCCGGCCAGGCGCACGTTCTGACCCTGACGGCCGATAGCCAGCGAAAGCTGATTATCCGGCACTACCACACGCATCACGTGATCGTCCTCCATAGTCTCGACGAAAGTCGCACGTGCCGGGCTGACGGCGTTCTTCACAAAAGTCTCCATATCCTCCGACCACTGGATGATCTCGATCTTCTCGCCGCCCAGTTCATCACTGATGCTCTGGATACGCATACCGTGCTCACCGATACAGGCACCCACAGCATCGACATCAGGGTTGTTGCTGTATACGGCCACCTTGGATTTGCTGCCGGCCTCACGCGCTACCGATTTGATCTCCACCACGCCGTCGTAGATCTCAGTGATCTCCTGTTCCATCAGGCGGGTCAGCAGGCCGGGGTTGGCACGGCTGATGATCAGCCGGGT
>JAFQHB010000021.1 GCA_017398165.1 Bacillota bacterium | reverse complement strand
GTTGCGCGCAGGCTGTGGTGATTTTGAGCATTTTATACTTAGGTTTTTTCTTAAAGTAATAAAAAAGCGGCGCTCCCGGTGGAGGAAACCACGGGAACGTCGCTTTTGGTTTGTATTAAGATATTTTTACTTGCCCAGGATGGCGGGGGCGGTGGTCAGGCGGTTTGCTGCGTCATCGCATATGGTGCGAATGATATTGGCACAGGTATCGGTGTGAGTAAGCATACCAGAGATCTGGCCTGCCATCATACAACCCCACTCTACATCACCGTTCATAGCTTTCTTCAGCCCATTGGCCGCCAGAGCATCCAGCTCGGTGTGGTCGGCACCCTGCTGTTCCAGCTCGCTGTAGCGCAGAGACATCTGGTTCTTCAGCGAGCGTACGACGTGGGAAGTGCCGCGGCCGGTGACGATGGTATCGGTATCGGCGGCTTCGATGATTTTTTGCTTGTAGGCGTCGCTGATCGGACATTCATCGGCCAGCAGGAATACAGTGCCCATCTGCACACCGACAGCGCCCATCAGCATCATAGCGGCCATAGCACGGCCGTCGGCGATGCCGCCTGCGGCCAGGACCGGGATATCTACGGCATCCAGTACCTGCGGCAGCAGCGCCAGCGTCGTCATCTCGCCTACGTGGCCGCCGGATTCGGTGCCTTCGACGACTACGGCATAGGCTCCCAGCGAGGCGGCTTTTTTGGCGGCGCGGACGTTGGGGATGACGGGTATCACCTTGACACCCAGCGGCGCCAGACGCTCAAGAGCGGCGGCAGGGCTGCCGGCGCCGGTGGTGACTACCGGTACGCCCTCTTCGGCTACTACATCCAGTACATCATTGATGTGCGGATTTTGCAGCATCAGGTTGACGCCGAATGGTTTATCGGTGAGCTGCCGGCAGCGGCGGATCTCGGCACGTACCTCATCGGCCGGGGATTGGCCGCTGTAGAGGATGCCGATGCCCC
Organism: Bacillota bacterium; assembly: GCA_017398165.1. Taxonomy (GTDB): domain Bacteria; phylum Bacillota; class Dehalobacteriia; order UBA4068; family UBA4997; genus Avidehalobacter. The sequence goes on along the minus strand of JAFQHB010000021.1, from coordinate 13,994 downwards.
CGGCGTTACTGACCGCCGCAGCCAGATCGGCGGTAGAGATATAGGCCATAGCGCCCTGGAACACCGGGTATTGGATGCCCAGATCGCGGCAAAGCTGATTATTGGCAAAAGTTTTGGTCATATTTGTCTCCTTTGGTTGATTGATTTTAATTTTTACCCCGCTCGAGTGTGGTGAACGCATTCGAGCGGGGCGTTGGATTTTGTCGTTATTTGTGTTCTGACCCGGCAGAAATACAGCGTTTAGTGCTTATTTTTTGGTGATGTACTCTACGCCGCCCATATATTTAACGAGGACGTCGGGTATTTTGACACTGCCGTCAGGCTGCTGGTAATTCTCCAGAATTGCGGCAACAGTACGGCCGACAGCCAGACCGGAGCCATTCAGCGTGTGGACGTATTCCGGGCGGCTCTTGGCATCACGGCGGAAGCGGATATTGGCACGGCGTGCCTGATAATCCTCGAAATTGGAGCAGGACGAGATCTCGCGGTAGATGCCGGCACCTGCCATATAAACCTCGATATCATAGGTCTTGGCCGAGCTGAAGCCCAGATCGCCGCCGCACAGGGTGACTACCTGATAAGGCAGACCCAGCATCTGCAGCAGCACCTCGGCGTCGTGAGTCAGGGATTCCAGCTCGTCGTAGCTGTTCTCGGGCAGCGAGAATTTGACCAGCTCTACCTTGTTGAACTGATGCTGACGGATGATGCCGCGGGTATCACGGCCTGCCGAGCCGGCCTCGGCACGGAAGCAGGCAGAATAAGCACAGTGATGAATAGGCAGATTGGCGCCCTCCAGAATCTCATCGGCATAGAGGTTGGTAACCGGTACCTCGGCGGTGGGAATCAGATAATAATCGGTGTTTTCAATGTGGAACATATCCTCAGCAAATTTGGGGAGCTGGCCGGTGCCGGTCATCGCGCGGCTGTTGACCATAAAGGGCGGGAAAATCTCCTCGTAGGTCTTGGAGGTGTGGGTATCCAGGAAGAAATTATAGACGGCACGCTCCAGACGTGCGCCCAGGCCGCGGTAAACGGTGAAGCGGGCACCGGAGATCTTGGCGGCACGCTCAAAATCGAGGATGCCCAGCTCGGTAGCTACATCCCAGTGGTTTTTGGGGTTTTCGATCTGCGGCAGCTCGCCCCATTTGCGCTGTACCGGGTTATCAGCGTCGGAATCGCCAAAGGGTACAGTCTCATTGGGGATATTGGGGATAGCCAGCAGCTCGGTGCGGATGGTCTCCTCGGCTTCGCGGACTTTGACATCCAGCTCGGCAATTTTATCGCCCAGTTCGCGCATTTTTTCCATAATCTCGGTGGCGTCCTCGCCGTTTTTCTTCAGAATACCGATCTGTTTGGAGGTAGCGTTGCGCTCGGCCTTCATCAGCTCTACCTCGGCCAGGCCTGCTTTGCGGGCTTCTTCGGCCTGCAGGAAGCGGGTCAGATCTACGGTGATATTACGTTTTTTCAGTTTTTCGACCACCAGTTCAGGGTTGGCGGCTACAAATTTAGCGTCCAGCATGGGTGATTCCTCCTATTGGGTGTAAAATGATTATATGTTAAAATTGGCAATTTTATACGGTATTTGGTTAAAATTGGTTGGCATCCTGCTGTTGTTTTTCCCGGTCGTATTCCCGCAGAGCCACTTTGACGGCGGTTTTGACGGTAAAGAACAGGAAGGCCCAGGCCAGTGCTGTAAGGAACAATGGATAGAGCAGCATTATTGCCATAGTTTTACCTCCTTGTGCCCGGCAGTATGGTCAGTCCAGCAGCAGCAGGCGCTGCAGGTCAGCGGTGGTATTACAGAACCAGTCGGGCTCGGCGGCCATCAGGCGTTCGCGGGAGCTGACGCCCCAGCTGACGGCTATGGTACGCATCCCGGCTGCCTTGCCGCAGGCGATATCCACCGGTGCATCACCGATGAATATGGCGTCGGCGGGATCTGCACCCAGCTTGTTCAGTGCCAGCAGAGCCGGTTCGGGCTCGGGTTTGTGGCGTTCGGTGGCCTCTACACCGATAACGCAGTCAAAATAGGCCTGAATGCCCAAAAGCTCGACTGACCAATCGGCGCCCCACTGATGGCGTGAGGTCACGATGCCCAGCCTGACGCCGCGCTCCTGCAGCTTGGCCAGCAGCGAGAGAATGCCGGGGAAGGGTCGGATCATTTTGGGCATATACAGCAGGTTGTACTCCCGGAAATAATTGAGGTATTCCTGCTCTCTGCCGGGGGCAAAGGCTGCTGCTGTTTCGGTCAGCGGGCGGCCGATGAAAGCAGATACTTCCTCGGCCTGCCACGGCAGCTCCATACGCTGATGGACAGATTCGGAGCTTTTTAATATCATCGGCACGCTGTCGGAGAGTGTGCCGTCCAGATCAAAGATGAGTGCTTGATATTTCAGCATATCTCGGTATAATCCCTCGTTTCCACGGGAAAACCCCGATTTTATTTATCGTTCATAATTGCTGTCTGCCTGCCCACGGCGGGCTTATCACTAAAATTCGACACCGGGCAGCAACAGCTCCAGCAGGCGTTCCAGTTCCTCGTCATTAAAGTATTCGAGGGTGATCTTGCCGCCTTTTTTGCCGCGTTTTTGTACCTGCACCTTGGTTTGCAGACGCTCGCGCAGCTTCTCGCCTACTGCATTGAGCAGCAGATCTTCTGCCTTGGCGGGACGGGAGGGCTGTTTTTTCTCGGCGGCGGGGGCGGCCTGCCTGTGCAGCAGCTCGGGCTCTCTGGCCAGTGCTTCGGCCTGACGGACTGAAAGTCCCTGCTCCATAATATAATCGGCCAGCAGCAGCTGATCGGCGGCATTATCCAGCATCAGCAGCGCCCGCCCGTGCCCGGCTGAGATGCGGCCGGCGGTTATCAGCCGGCCAATGTCCTCCGGTAATGCCAGCAGGCGCATAGTGTTGGCCAGGTAAACACGGGATTTGCCGAGTTTCTCGGCCAGTTGGGCCTGCGTATAGTTATAATTATCCAAAAGCTCGCGGTAGGATGCTGCTTCTTCCAGCGGATTCAGATCCTGACGCTGGATATTCTCTATCAGAGCGATCTCCAGCGTAGTCTTGTCCTCCAGCGGCTTGACGATAGCGGGAATATGTTTCAGTTCTGCCTGGATAGCTGCGCGGTAACGCCGCTCGCCGGCAACGATCTCGTATTTGCCGGGCTTGCCGGCTGACGGGCGCACCAGTATCGGCTGCAATATACCTTGCTCGCGTACGCTGGCCGTCAGCTCGGCCAGACGACCCTCATCAAAGCTGCGGCGCGGCTGGTTGGGATTGGGCGAAACTGATTGCAGCGGCAGCAGCAGGATTTTTTCGCCGGAGGCGTTGCTCTCGATGATGGGTTTGCTGCCAAACAGGGCATCCAGCCCGCTGCCTAAGCCTTTCTTGACCATAATTACCTCCCGGAGTGTGTTGTTTTTCAGGACTTTTTGGGGTGTGCAGTACGCCCTGCCCTTTCAGCCTATGTAATCAGGTAGTACGCTCGATAACCAGCTCGGCGAGTTGGGCGTAGGCTTTGGCGCCTTTGCTGCTGCGATCGTAATAGCTGATCGGCATACCGTGGCTGGGTGCCTCGGACAGGCGGACGTTGCGGGGTATCAGCACCCCGAATACCAGGTCGCCGAAGTGCTCTTTGACCTGATCCACCACCTGCGCCGAGAGATTGACACGACCGTCAAACATTGTCAGCACCACGCCGAGGATGGCCAGCGATGGGTTCATACTCTGGCGAACCTTCATAAAGGTGCCGAAAAGCTGCTGCAGCCCCTCCAGCGCGTAATATTCGGCCTGGACGGGGATGATGATGCTGTCGGCGGCGGTGAGGGCATTGAGGGTGAGCAGACCGAGCGACGGCGGGCAATCTATCAGCACGTAATCGAAGCAGGGTGCGACGTATTGCAGCCCCTCCAGCAGGCGGCGTTCGCGCTGCTCCAACATTACCAGCTCCAGCTCGGCCCCGGCGAGGTCGATATCAGCGGGCAGCACGTAGAGCTCGCCAAAGCTGGTCTGCCGGATGATATCCTCGGCATTTTCTGCGCCAAAGAGCAGATGGTAGACACTTTTGTCAAGCTCACGGCGGTTGATGCCAAGGCCGCTGGTGGCGTTGCCCTGCGGATCGAGATCCACCACCAGTACGCGCTTGCCTGCGCGTACCAGGCCGTCGGCCAGATTGATAACGGTGGTAGTCTTGGCTACGCCGCCTTTTTGATTGGTAACGGCAATTATCTGTCCCATTGGTATTCCCTCGGTAATGCTTTGAATTCGGCTTTTCAGCCGTTTTTTAGAAAGGTTTGTTCTTGATAAGAGCAGTGCGGCGCGGCACGCTGCTGCGGCAGGGCACTACCTTTTTGATCACGATGATGGCGCGTTTATCGCCGCCGGGCAGTGTGTATTCACGCACTTCTTCAAAACGGCCGCCGCACTGGAAGATGGCGTTTTTGGCCCCGGCCAGTTCTTCCTGATAATTGGCGCCTTTCATCGCCAGAAAATGACCGCCCAGCTTGACCATCGGCAGGCAGTATTCGCACAGCACGTTGAGCGGTGCTACGGCACGGGCGGTGGCGAATTCAAATTTCTCGCGGAAGAGGGCGCGATGGCCGGCTTCTTCTGCGCGGTAGCGGTTGATGCCGATATTGTTGATGCCGACGTTTTTGCAGGCGAATTTGACAAATTCGTAGCGTTTGTTCATTGATTCAATGACTACAAAAAGGTGATCGGGATGCGTGATGGCCAGCGGCAGAGTCGGGAAACCGGCGCCGGTGCCTACGTCGATCAGGCGTTTTTTGTTGCTGGGCGCCAGAAACTGTGCCAGCATCAGGCTGTCGATGATGTGTTTGCAGGCGAAATCCTCGGCCTCGGTAATTGCGGTGAGGTTGATGTTGGCGTTGCTGCGGACGACGATTTCGTAATAATCCGTCAGCATATCCAGCATCGTTTCTTCCAGCTCGATGCCGGTCTGGCCGATGTGCTTTTCGACCGTGCGGGCGAAAAGAGAGCGATCGACCAATACGCCGTCACCGGTGTAATTGGCGGAGTCATCGTCTTCTGCGGCATCATCGATATAGGGATTGGGGCTCGAGCTGAAAGTAAGCTGCTTTTCGGGCTCGGCCTTTTTGCGTTTGAGAAAATCCAGCATTTGCTAACTCCATTATAATATAGTAGATTTTGGTATATCAGAGCGCGCCCCGGGCGGTGTTTCACGTGAAACATAGAGTATGAAACAGCCGCAGCAGCGGTGTGCGCGGGGTTTATCCTTAACTAATTCTCTGAGACAGGGCGTTGTTCCTGCTTTTGGCGCAGCCAAACCAGCAAAACTGCAATATCTGCCGGGGAAACGCCGGTGATACGCCCTGCCTGGCCGAGGTTTTCGGGCTGGATGGCGGTCAGCTTTTGCCGAGCCTCCAGACTCAGGCCGCTGATGGCGGTATAATCGGTGCCGGTGGGCAGGGGTTTGCTCTCCAGTGCTTTGGCGCGCTCCACCTGGGCGAGCTGTTTTTTGATGTAGCCGTCATATTTGGCCTCAATATCAAGCTGCTCGGCTATCTCGGTCGGAGCCGGGGTATGGCCGAGGATACGGCAGAGGGCGGCGTAATTGATACCGGGGCGGCGCAGCAGCTCCCACGCGCGGATGCCCTGATCTAATTGCGGCATAGCGAGATCGGCCAGTAATTGCCGCAGATTGGGGTCATCAGCACGGATGGCGGTGGCGGTGAGGAAGTTTTTCTCCTGCTGCACGGCCTGTTGTTTGGCCTGCAGGCGGCGGTATGCGTCCTCGCTCGTCAGGCCGAGTCGGTAAGCACGCTCGGTCAGGCGGGCGTCGGCGTTATCGCTGCGCAGCAGCAGACGGTATTCGGCCAATGAGGTAAACATCCGGTAAGGTTCGGTGACACCTTTGGTGACGAGATCATCGATCAGCACACCGAGGTAGGCTTCGTCACGGCCCAGCACCAGCGGCTCGCGTCCCAGCAGGCTGAGCGCAGCATTGGCCCCGGCCAGCAGCCCCTGCCCCGCTGCTTCCTCGTAGCCTGATGTGCCGTTGATCTGCCCGGCGGTGTAGAGTCCGGCGATCAGCTTAGTCTCCAGTGTGCGCTTTAGCTGGGTAGGATAGAGGAAATCATATTCGATGGCATAGGCCGGGCGGATGATCTTGACATTCTCCAACCCCGGGATGGTACGCATAAAGGCATACTGTACGTCCTCCGGCAGGCTGGTGGACATACCCTGCACGTAGTATTCGTTGGTATCGAGGCCTTCCGGCTCCAGAAAGAGCTGGTGGTGCGGATTATTGGGGAAACGGCGCAGTTTGTCCTCGATCGAGGGGCAGTAGCGCGGGCCTACGCCTTTGATAAGGCCGGAATAGAGCGGGCAGCGATCCATATTATCAAGGATGGCGCGATGCGTCTCGGCGTTGGTCTGGGTCAGCCAGCAGCTGATATTGGGGCGGTCGGCGTGTTGATCGCGGTAGGCAAAGTGCAGGCCGGAGGTATCACCCGGCTGTTCCTGCATCCGCGAGAAATCAAGCGTGTTTTTATCGACACGCGCCGGGGTACCGGTCTTGAAACGCCCCATCGCGAAGCCGAGGGCGCGCAGACTATCGGAGAGATATGCTGCCGGGGGGTAGCCCGCAGGGCCGGAGGGATAGGCGCAGCTGCCCATTATCACCTGGCCTTTCATATAGGTGCCGCTGGTGATGATCAGACGGCGGCAGTGATAGACGGCGCCGGTACGCATACGCACGCCGCTGACAGCACCATCGGTGGTGAGGATATCAGTGGCCTCGCCCTGCTTGATATCGAGATGCGGCTGGCGCTGCAGAACGCCCAGCATATCGCGCTGGTAGGCTTTCTTGTCTATCTGGGCGCGCATGGCCTGTACGGCTGCGCCTTTGCCGGTATTCAGCAGGCGTATCTGGATCTGTGTGCGGTCGGTGACCTCGGCCATCGCGCCGCCGAGGGCGTCTATCTCCCGCACGATGATGCCTTTGGCCGGGCCGCCGATGGAGGGATTACAGGGCGCCATCGCCACACTATCCATCGACATAGTGAGCAGCAGTGTGCTGAGCCCCAGACGTGCGGCAGCCAGGGCGGCCTCGCACCCGGCGTGCCCCGCGCCTATCACTGCTACATCGTATTCACCGGCGATGAATACGTCGGATTCGTTTTTGTCCGCCAAAACAGTCACTTGCGGTATCTCCTCTCGTGATCGGTATATGTGCCTGCCGGCGGTGTGTTTCACGTGAAACACCGGTACTTATCAGCCGGCGGCGCATAAGATTATAAGAAACATTATAACACCAAACGCCGCCGCAAACAACCTGCGACGGCGTTATTTAATGGCGAATTTTTTGTTTTTGCGGCATTTATTTGCCGAGGCAGAAGCGTTGGAATACGCGGTCGATCACATCTTCGGCGGCGGCCCGGCCGCTGATCTCGGCCAGAGCCTGCCAGGCTGTCTGGACGTCTATCGAGAGCAGACCGGCATCGAAGAACAGCTCGAAGTGCTGATCGGCGGCGATGAGGGCGTCCTCGGCCGCCAGCAGAGCGGCTTTTTGACGATCATTGATGAGGCCGGAGAGTGATTCGCCCGAGGCGTTGAGCAGCAGCTTGTCCCAGACGGCGCGGCGCAGCTCCTCCATTCCGCCGCCGGTCCTGGCGGATAGGGTGAGCAGCGGGGCATCCGGGCAGAGGGCGGCCAGCTCGGCCGTGGTGGCCGCATCGACGGGCAGATCGCTTTTATTGAGGATGACCAGCAGCGGGCGGTGGCGATGAGCCAGCAGCAGGTCACGCCAGAAAGCATCAAGCGGGCGCGAGCCATCCAGCAGCAGCAAAATCAGATCGGCATCGGCCAGTGCCTGACGGCTGCGTTCTACACCGAAACGCTCGACCGGGTCATCGGTATCACGGATACCGGCGGTATCAACAAGACGCAGCGGCAGACCGTTCAACAGATAGTATTCCTCCACGGTATCGCGGGTAGTGCCGGCGATGGGGGTGACGATGGAGCGTTCACGCTCCAGCAGGGCGTTGAGCAGGGTGGATTTACCGGCATTAGGCGGGCCGATGATGGCGGTGAGCACACCCTCACGGTAATAGCGGCCGCTCCTGGCCTGGGCGAGCAGGCGGCGCACGTTATCAAGGGCGTTGCTGATGGCGGTATGGGTGCTATCGGCCAGGGCGGCTTCGTCGGTTTCCTCGGGGTAATCGACGGCGACCTCTAATTGCGCCAGCAGGTCGAGCAGCGCATCGGCGGTATTGGTGATATCGCGGCTGAGGCTGCCGGAAAGCTGGCGGGCAGAAATTTTCAGGGCTTCGCTGCTTTTGGCCTCAATGATGTCGATAACGGCCTCAGCCTGATCCAGCGACATTTTGCCGTTGATGAAGGCGCGGGAGGTAAATTCGCCGGGCTCGGCAGGTGATGCACCGGCGGCCAGAGCAGCAGCCAGGACTTCCTGGCAGACGACGTAACCGCCGTGACACTGGATCTCGGCCACATCCTCGCCGGTGTAGGAGTGTGGTGCGGGCATATAGACGGCCATTACCTGATCTATCTCTTCCCCGTCGGGTGTGGTGGCGTGGCCGAGATAGAGATGGCGCGGGGTGAATCGGCAGTTTGGCCTGCCGGGGCGGAATATTTGCTGCAGGACAGAGAGTGCCTGGGGGCCGCTGATCCTGATGATGCCGATACCGCCGCTGCCGGGGGGCGTGGCGATGGCGGTGATGGTGCTTCCGAGCATATTGTGACCTCCGGATTTTCAGTAGTGAATAAGTTTTTTTGGGGGATTATGCGGATAAAAGTGTGCATATGTGCATATCTATATAAATTTCTGGGCAGATGGTGGAAAATCCTGTTGCCGGAAGGATTAAATTGTGATTTTGCAGCGACTTATGCAGAATTTATACGCAGGCGGCGGAGATTGGGGTATGGAATATCTGTGTATGGGACGCCGGGCGGCAAACATCCGCAGAACGTGAAATTTATCTGTGATTTGCGCTGATTTTCCTGGAAAAAGCCGAAAAACAGGAGCGGATATGAAATGGTCGCTCCTGTTTCTACTATATTATATATCGGATATTATGTGTTTGCTCAGCGTTTTTTCAGCATATCTTTGAGTTCCTGCACGCTTTTTTGCAGGTTCAGGTCGTGCTGCAGGTCTTTTTCGATCTTCTCGATGCCGTGCATAACGGTGGTATGGTCACGGTTGCCGAAGTGAGTGCCGTTCTCATTCAGGCTGAGACCCAGCATATCGGATATCAGGTACATCGCCACATAGCGCGGCCGCACGAATTTTTGGGCGCGGCGCGGAGAGGTCAGATCGCTGGCCTGAATGCCATAGTAATCGGCCACGGCGTTTTTGATCAGCTCGGGCGAGAGTGCCTGGCGTTTCTCATTCGGCAGGATATCAGCCATTACCATCTCGGTCATATTCAGGTCGATGATGGGATACTCGTTGATGATGGCATAGTATTTGACGCGGTTCAGCGCGCCCTCCAGCTCACGAATATTGGAGGGAATGTTATCGGCTATGTAGGATATCGCATCATCGGTGATCTTCAGGTTGCCGATCGAGGCTTTGTATTGCAGGATGGCGATACGCGTCTCGACGTCCGGCGGCTGGATATCGGTGATCAGACCGCCCTCAAAGCGCGAGCGCAGACGTTCCTCCAGCGTGGCGATATCCTTGGGGTGACGATCGGAACTGATAACGATCTGCTTGTTTTGCTCATGCAGGGCGTTGAAGGTATGGAAAAATTCTTCCTGCGTACCTTCTTTACCCGTCAGGAACTGGATATCGTCGATCAGCAGGATATCTGCCGTGCGGTAACGGTTTTTGAATTTGTGTGCCGAGCCCTGACGTACCGAGGAAATGAACTCATTGGTAAAAGTCTCGGTAGAGATATACAGGATATTGGCCTGCGGGCGGTGCTGCTGCAGACGGTTGCCGATAGCGTGCATCAGGTGCGTCTTGCCGAGCCCAGAGCCGCCGTAGATAAACAGCGGGTTGTAGTTCTTGGCGGGGCGATCGGCTACTGCCAGTGCCGCCGCGTGGGCAAAACGGTTGCCCGAGCCCACTACGAAGCTTTCAAAATTATAGCGCGGATTGAAAGCCGAGCCGGAATCGGTGCGCTGATAGGCGGGGCTGCCCATACGCCCGCGCGCCTGATCGGCAGGGCTGCCTCCGGTAAAGCCGAGTGCAGGCTCGGCAGCAGCTGCCATACTGCTGTTATCCACACTGAAGGCGGGCTCGAGCTGCTCACCCGTCACGTGGAGGATGCTTTCGCGCAGCATCGGCAGATAATGGCTCTCCATCCATTCCGCCTGACCTTCGGAGTGTACTTTCAGATACAATGCGGACTGCTGCCTGTCCACATCTACGTCGATTATATTATTGAACCATCTGTCGATGACAGCCCGGCTGAGATGATTCTCCAATTCCTGCAATATTTGCGGCCAAAGTTCGTACTTCATAAGAAAATCCTACCTGATTAAAATCTGAATTAAAAATCTGACTTGAATATATTTGAAAAATTTATGTGCTTCAAACAAGTCCGGAGTTGATAAAGCGCCGGTGTTTTCAACAAAACCAGGGGGATAACTCCCCTTGTCAGGCTTTGCACCAGCGTCTGGGTATATAATAGCAAATTTTATCCACTTTTACAAGCCTGTTTTTGTGGAAAAGTTCGGACATTTCCGGACATCTTTTTGTGGTAAACGGCTTGACAAATTGCACATTTTTTATTATGATATAATTTGCCTGTTGTATGACTATATTTTACAATATATAATACGGCAATTATTACATCGTCAACCCAACAGCCTGCATCATACGGGCTGCGAAAAAGAATGGAGGTATACCAATGAAGAGAACCTATCAGCCGAAAAACCGCGTACACAAGAGAGTACATGGCTTCATGGCCCGCATGAGCAGCAAAAACGGCCGCAAGGTGCTGGCTCGCCGCCGCGCAAAGGGCCGCAAGGTGCTGTCTGCCTAATCAGGGCGTATAACGGCATACCGCAGTTTTTATCAAGCGAAAATACAGCGATATCCCAGGAACGGCGCGGCTGTTCGGCTTTATCCTCCGGCCGCCGCGCTTTTCCTGCAGATTTTATTGTGGGTATGGCAGGTCACCGGGTGGTGGGGGCCGGCCCCAAAGAGAGCTGAAAACAAATGCTGCAAAAAACTTATCGTCTAAAGAGAAGACAGGATTTCCGCCGGGTTTACCAGAGAGGCAAGAGCACCGCAAACCGGGCTTTTGTTTTGTGCTGGCGACCCAACCGTAATGGCGTGCCGCGGGTGGGCTTTTCTGTCTCGAAGAAAATCGGCAAAGCCGTCGAACGCAACCGGGTACGCCGCAAGCTGCGCGAGGCCTGCCGTCTGGAATTCGGCTTTTTTGCGCCCGGCTATGATTATGTATTGATAGCCCGCCAGGGCGCCAGGGAGGCAGACGTCATCGGATTGCGTAAAAAAATCCGGGATGCTCTCCGGCAGTTGGCATTGGCGCCGCGCCGCCCGGCCGGTGTTATGGCCGCCCAGCCCGCCAGGGCTGCTGAGCCCGCGGGGGAAAAGGAACAAGGCTAACAGTCTGCCTTCCCCACGGAGCAGCCGAAACCCAGATAAAATAAGAAGTGCAAGTAAAAAGTACAAAAATATGCAGCCGGAATTGGGCCGCATAACCAAATATCCGGCAGACGACATCATTTTCCTGACACCCCGCCCGGCTGATGGGCTCGCGGGGCGCTGTCTGCCGGATTTTTTCAGGTTTGACCTGTTTCGCGCCGGAAAATACGAGGAGGAGCAGCGGTGAAAAGAGTTTTTATTGCGTTGATTCGTTTTTATCAGTTGGCGATATCGCCGTATCTGGGCGCTAATTGCCGCTATTATCCCACCTGCTCTGCCTATACTATCCAAGCCATTGAGAAATACGGCGCACTGAAGGGGCTGTGGCTTGGCCTCAAGCGGATATGCCGCTGCCATCCCTGGCACGAGGGTGGCTATGACCCCGTAAAATAATATTCCGATGCTCTGAGAGGGCGATTGGGGGTATATTTAACACCAATGCTGAAAGAATTCGTATCGACCTGTCTGGAGGAGATCTTTGAGCTGACCAAGGCCATCGGCTTTCCCAGCTATGCTGTTGCGATCATCGTGATCGCCGTAATTATTCGTGTGGCGCTGATGCCGCTGAATATCAATCAGATGCGTTCTTCTATCGCGATGCAGCAGATACAACCGATGCTGCGCGAGATACGTGAGCGCTACGCTGATAAGCCTGAGGTGATGAACCAAAAGGTGATGCAGCTTTATCAGGATTATAATATCAACCCGCTGGCCGGCTGTCTGCCGATGCTGATCCAGCTGCCGATTATGATCGGTCTTTATAACGGCCTGCGGGCTTTTATACCGGCCGAGCCGGAGTTTTACAGCTTCTTCTGGATCAATGACCTGAGTCAGGTCGACGGGACTTATATTATGGTGGTGCTGGTCGCTCTCAGTACTTTCCTGCAGAGCTATATCATTACCGGCAAACCCACCGAGCCGATGCAGAAATATATGGTAATAGCTATGCCGCTGATGATGGCCTGGATGGCGACTACCTTCCCGGCTTTCCTGTGCGTATACTGGCTGGCTGTTACCGTGGTGGGTATCATCCAGCAGCTCATCATCAATAAGCCGATGAAGGCCAAGCTGGAAAAGCGTGCTGCCGAGCTGGCCGAAGAACAGCGCCAGAAGATCGAGGAGCGCGAAAAGCAGCGCAGCAAGTCTAATCAGAAGGCCCGTGAGCACAAGGCCAAGGCGCCGCAGGTGGAGAATGCCGCTGCCAGCCATCCTGCTATGGGGCACAAGAACCGCCGCCGCAAGAGATAGGGCGCATTTGGCCGTTGCTATTAAGCTATTGTTATTAAAAGGAAATCACATTTGCTGTCATTGAGGAGGCAAATTTTTATGAAGGTTGTAAGAAAGAACGCAAAAACCATCGAGGCTGCTGTCGAGCTGGCTCTGGAGGAGTTGGGTGTCGGGCGCGATCAGGTGGAGGTCAATGTCATTGAGCAGCCGGTAAAGGGTATGCTTTTTGGTATTGGTGCCAAGGATGCGGTAGTGGAGGTAAGTTATGAGGATGCCGCCGCTGCTGCCCCGGCTGAGCCTGCTGCCGTTGCTGCGGCTACTGCTGATCCCGGCGCTGACGCTATCGCTTTTTTGACCCCGGTATTTGAGGCTCTGAAGATCCAGCCGGAATACCAGATCACCGAGGAGGACGGCATCCACTGGGTGACCTTTCACGGCAAGGGTCTGGGCGTGCTGATCGGCCGCCGCGGCGAGACCCTGGATGCACTGCAGTATCTGACCAATCTGGCGGTGAATCGTCAGTTTGAGGAAAAGAATCGCATTGTACTGGATGTGGAGGGCTACCGCGCTACCCGTGCCGAGACTTTGACCAATCTGGCCAAAAAGATGGCCAATAAGGCACGTCGTTCGCACCGCGATATGATATTGGAGCCGATGAGCCCGCACGAGCGTCGTGTAATTCATATGGCTTTGCAGGATGAAGAGGACGTGCGTACCGTCAGCGTGGGCGAGGAGCCCTACCGTAAGGTTATCATCAAACTGGTGGCTAATGAAAGCGACCGTTATGATAACCGCGATAACCGTGGCCGCTATGACCGCAGCCGCCGCGGCGGCAACCGTGGGTACAACCGGGAGCGTTCGCAGCGCCCGGACGGTGCAGCCTCGGCTGAGTAATTATTTGCAGATTAAAAGCATCCGTATGGTGATTGCCGTACGGATGCTTTTGTGTTATTGGTGTGCGTGTCAGGCGGAGGCTTATCTGTGTAATATGTTATAATAAGCATAGTAAGTTTTTAGGGTATACCGCTTCTGTTTCTGTCCGCCGCCCCACCCACTACCCTTTCGGGCACTTCCGCCCCTGTCGGGGCTCCTTGCCACCCTTTTATTGAAAGTTTTTACCCCGCTCGTGCAGGCTGGATGCTGCGCCCTT
>JAFQHB010000213.1 GCA_017398165.1 Bacillota bacterium | reverse complement strand
GCCGAGGGTGTTTCCTTCCCCACTATCGTGGCCTCCGGCGAAAACAGTGCCAAGCCCCACGCCATACCATCCGATCGTCAGCTCAGCCCCGGCGATTTCGTGACGATAGATTTCGGCTGCCTGTATCACGGCTACTGCGGCGATTGCACCCGTACCTTCGCCATCGGCCAACCATCCGAAGAACAGCTTGCCGCCTACCGGCTGGTGCTGGATGCCCAACAGCAGGCAACAGCCACCATCCGCCCCGGTATGAAGACCGGTCAGGCCGATGCTATTGCCCGCGATATCATCAGCGCCGCCGGTATGGGCGATTACTTCTCGCACTCCCTTGGCCACGGCGTCGGGCTGGAGATACACGAAGCCCCGGCAGTCCGCTGGGGCGGCAGCCACATCATCACCCCCGGCAATATCATCACCGTAGAACCCGGCGTCTATATACCCGGCCGCTTCGGCCTGCGGATAGAGGACTCCTGCCTCGTCACCGCCGATGGTCTGGAGCCGTTCACCCACTTTCCCAAAGATCTGATGATCCTCGGCTGACCTGCCCACCCCATATATACAACTGCATAAAAAAGCCCCCGGCGATCAAACCTAACGGTAAACGATCCCCGGGGGCTTTCGCACATCCTGCATTTGCGATCCGGGCAGGAGGTACGCGATATGAATGTGACACGCTTGGGCCAAACGTCAATCTGGCTGCTGCTGGCCTTCGCTCTGGTGCTGCTGCGGCTGGGCTATATCACACTCTGGCAAAATGAGGCCAGCGCCGCTATGGCCCAAAACCAACGCCTCAGCACCATTGACGAGATAGAATACCGCCGCGGTGATTTCCTCGATCGTCACGGTCAGCCACTCACCAACCGCAGCGAAAACGTGCTGTTGGTCTGGCCGGACGTGCTGCGCCGTGCCTCCGGCACCGATGACAGCATCCTCGCACCCCGTCTGCAGGCATTACTGCGCCAACACGGTCTGCAGTCTGCCCTTACCGGCAGCATACGGCGATCACTTGCCGCCCGACAGCCCTTTATACTGGCACGCGGTCTGCTGCCGGGGCAAATGACCTCCTTACAAAAGGAGCTGGCCGACACCGACGGTATTTACGCACTCACCCTGCGCCCACGCTATACCACCGATACCCCTGCCGTCCATCTGCTGGGCTATGCCGCCGCCGACAGCCACGGCGAATACCACGGCCAGACGGGGCTGGAAAAGCAATATGACAGCGTACTGAGCGGCCGCACCAGCGCCCGCATCGCTCTGCCGCTGGATGAACGCGGCCAGGCCACGGGGACACTGCGCTACATCCCCGCCGATTCGGCATCACAAAGCCTGAATATCCGCCTGACCATCGATCAAAGCTATCAGGCAATATGCGAGGAGGCCCTCGGTCAACGCCCCGGCGCGGTAGTCCTGCTCGACAGCCAAAACGGTGACGTGCTGGCGATGGCCAGCGCCCCCACCTATGATCCATACGCCGGCCAGCCCCCCACCGATGGCGATATTTACCTCAATAAAGCACTGAGCTACTTCCCGCCCGCCTCGGTGTTCAAGACGGTACTGACGCTGGCGGCACTGGATAACGGCATCACCCTGGATGACCGGCCGGAGGCATTCACCTGCACCGGCAGCATCACCCTGCCCGGCGGCCACAGCGTGAATTGCTGGAAGAACAGCGGCCACGGCAGCGAGGATCTCTGCTCGGCCCTCGGCAATTCCTGCAATCCTTACTTCGTGGCACTCGGCCAGCAGTTAGGCGGCGAACTGATAACGGAATACGCCTATCGTCTGGGCTTTGGCGAGCAAATACTGCAGGGCATAGATACCGCCACCCAGCCCAACCCGGATTTTAATACCGCCGTCCCCGCAGATGTCGCCAACATCTCTATCGGCGAGCGCGGCGTGCGTGCCACCCCGCTGATGCTGGCCCGCCTGATGGCCACCATAGCCAACGGCGGTAAAATGCCAACTCCCCGCCTGGTCAGCGCACTGCAAACCGAGCAGGGAGCAATTATACAGGAATTCCCCACTGCCGCACCGCGGCAGGTCGTCAAGACATCCAGCGCCAATCAGCTCCGCCGGTTCCTCACCGAGGCTGTGCAGAACGGCACCGGCCGGCCGGTGGCCAGCAGCCTCATCAACATCGGCGGCAAGACGGGAACCAGCCAGAATTTCGGCGTATGGTTTGCCGGTTTCTTCCCGGCGGATGCCCCGCGCTGGGCGATAGCCGTATATATCGCGGATGGCGAAAGCGGCGGCGGTGATGCCGGCAGCGTTTGCCGGGAGATTGCCGAGAAAATCGCCCTTTTAGAGGATATAGCCAATCGCAGCGCCGTCTAAACCAGATACTACCGCCGTCACAGCGCCGCTATATCGGCCAGCAGCTCCGCTACCTCCTCCGGCTGCGTGCTCCAGCTGGTGCAGAAGCGCACACAATGCCTGCCGCCGCCCAGATTTTTCTCGTACTCATAGATATATTTCTCGCCAAGCTGCGCCATCTGCGCCTCATCCAGCACCACAAACTGCTGATTCGTGCTGCTCTCGATATACGGCATAATGCCCTTTGCCGCAAAGGCCTCGCGTATCTGCATCGCCTGCTCCACCGCCCGGCGACCGATGTTCAGATACAATTCATCCGTAAAAAGCGTCGCAAACTGCAGACCGAGCAGCCAGCCCTTGGCCAGCATACCACCGTTCTGCTTGATATAGCTGCGGAAGTTTTCTGCCAGCTCCGCCCGGCAGAACACTACTGCCTCGCCAAACATCGCACCGCATTTCGTCCCGCCAATATAGAAAACATCCACCAGCGATGCCAGCTCGGGCAGAGTCATATCACAATCAGCCGCCGCGATACCATAAGCCAGCCGCGCACCATCCACGTACAGCAGCAGACCATACTCATCACACACCCGGCGAATAGCGGTCAGCTCTGCTTTGGTGTATATCGTGCCAAACTCCGTCGGCAGCGAAAGATAGACCAGCCTCGGCTGCGTGATATGCTCCTTGATTTCACTGCTGCGGTAAAGTTCGGCCTCCGCAGCGATCTGCTCCGCCGTGATTTTGCCGTCAGTCATCGGCAGCCCCTGAATCTTGAAGCCACAATGCTCCACTGCGCCGGTCTCATGCACGTTGATATGACCGCTGTCCGCACAAATAACGCTCTGAAACGGGCGCAGCAGCGCACTGATCACGGTATAGTTGGCCTGCGTGCCGCCCAGCAGATAATGCACCTCGGCCTCCGGCCTGCCAATGGCCTCACGTATCAGCGCAGCGCCTTTCTCACACCAACCATCCAGCCCATAGCCGACGTGGCTCTCGGCCGCACCCTCTGCCAGAGCCTGCATAATAGCAGGATGTGCCGTGCGGTTATAATCATTATTGAAATGTATCATCACGATACCCCTCCCCGGTATTAAAATCTCGCACCAAAGCTTCGCTCTCGTTACATTATATGCCTTATCATACAACATTCCCGCAGCTTTGACAAGCTATACTTTTTTCGGCTCAGTTCCCAGAATTTTCGCACCCGGTGCAGCATATGTATCAGCAATACGCCAGAATCAACACCGGAGGTCGATAAAATGTTTTGGGAACTGATCTATCTTTTCGGCTCATTGATACCCGGCATGGGCTTTCTGCTTGGCTATCTCAACAGCAACGCCTTCCCCAGGCCGCTATCTGCCGAGCAGGAAAAAGAGCTGCTGAATGCCTGGAAAGGCGGTGACGAAGCTGCCCGTCAAAAGCTGATCGAGCACAATCTGCGGCTGGTCGCCCATATCGTCAAAAAATTCGAAAACAACGGCCCAGACCGCGACGACCTGATATCCATTGGCACCATCGGCCTTATCAA
Source organism: Bacillota bacterium (assembly GCA_017398165.1). Lineage (GTDB taxonomy): Bacteria > Bacillota > Dehalobacteriia > UBA4068 > UBA4997 > Avidehalobacter. The sequence goes on along the minus strand of JAFQHB010000213.1, from coordinate 6,418 downwards.
AGCCATCAATACCTTCAACAGCGATAAAAACATCAAGCTGGCCACCTACGCCGCCCGCTGCATCGAAAACGAAATATTGATGCACCTGCGCGCCACCAAAAACAGCCGCACCGAGATATCGCTCAACGATCCCATCGGCGCTGATAAGGAAGGCAACCAGATAACACTGATGGAGACCCTCAGCAGCGACGACGGCGAGATACTTGAGGCTATCGAGAATAAAGACGATGAGCGTCTGCTGCAGCTGTCCATGAAACGCCTCTCCCCCAAAGAAAAGTACATCATCACCCTGCGCTACGGCATGGACGGCCGCGAGGAACACACCCAGCGCGAGATCGCCAAACAGTTGGGCATCAGCCGCAGCTATGTATCACGCATCGAAAAGCGCGCCCTGCAAAAGCTGCAAAAAGCCTTTGAGGACTGAGCCTGCCGCACAAATAAAAACTGCACCCCATACCGCCTGACGGTCAAAGAGGTGCAGTTTTGATATTCCAGAGCGGCAATACCGCGAGCAGTGATTGACGCAGTGCTTATTTACCGCGGGTATAGATCAGCGAGCTGACGATACTGATGGTCAGTACGCTGACAATAAAGCCGATGGATACCGGTATGGAGATATGGATATCCGCCATCAGGAGCAGCAGCTTGACGCCGGTAAATGCCAGAATCAGCGCCACACCGTACTTCATCAGGCAGAAACGCTCCTGCATATGCTCGATCACAAAGAAGAGCTGCCGCATACCCATAATCGCCAAAATGTTGGAGAAATAAATAATGTACATATTGCTGGATACCGAAAATGCCGCCGGTACCGAATCAATAGCAAAAATAATATCCGAGGACTCAATGACGATCAATACCGCAAAAAGAGGGGTCATCAGCCATTTGCCGGCCTGCTTCACAAAGAATTTGTTATCAACAAAATCATCGGTCACCGGCAAAAAGCGGGTCATCAGCTTCAGCACCGCATTGTCATGCGGCGAGGCTTCTTCCTCGTCGTGCGATTTCAGCATCCTGTAGGCACTGAAGATCAGCACTGCGCCGAAAATATACAGCACCCAGGCGAAGCTGTGAACCACCGTAGCACCCAGGGCAATAAACAGAAAACGCATCACGATAGCGCCTATGATACCATAAGCCAGACAGCGATGCTGCAAAGACTCCGGCACGGCAAAGCTGGCAAAAATCGAAAGGAATACAAACATATTGTCCATACTCAGGCTGAATTCCAGCAGATAGCAGCCCAAAAACTCCCACGCCCAGGTCTGGTGGCCGGACATATAGATCGCAGCTGTGGTGATAAACGCCACCGCCATCCAGATGCCCACCCACTTAAATGAATGAAGAATTGCTTTGTCTCTCATCGGAACGATACCTCCACATTGGTAATATGCTCGTTTGCAGGGCAATAAACACAAAAAAATAAAGACCCCGATACATTACAATATCAAGGTCTTACTTCCACTTTGGGACGCGACGCCGGGCCAAAAGCCGGGTATGACGACGGCGCGATTTATAAGTTACTCCCCTTAACGAGTATGCAGTTTATTGCAGTTTTAACGCAAAGAGTATTTTACTAAAAACTATGATGTTTGTCAATATTTTTCTCGGCAAAAGCACTATGCCCCAGCGTGTCAGGCAGATTTCCCGGGTATCCTCTCATATACCGCCGCCCGGCAGCATAAGAATCAACAACGGCGCGCGAATATACCGGCATATACTCCGGCAGATTTATTGACACACATTAATATAACACATTCATACAAGACTTTAATTAAAAGACTTTCATACAGAAGGAGCTGCATACATATGAACCGAACATTCTCCCCCGCCCTGCGTACAGGCAAAAGCACCGACAGCACTCTGCCCCAGCTCAATCCCGCCGCCCTCGGCAAAGGTATGCTGGCCGCACTGCTGCTCATCATCCTCGGCAGTCTGGCACTGGCCGCTGCTTATTGCTTTACCACACTGACTACACCCACAGCGCACCTGCTGCAATTTGCCGTTTTAGCGGCTGCGGCATTAGTCGGCGGCTTCATCGCTGCCAAAAGCGCCGGTGTAAAGGGACTGCGCCACGGCATACTGCTGGCACTGCTGATCAGCCTGCTGATGGCAATTTTCAGCCTCACGTCCGGCGGCATTATGCCCGCAGCCCTGATAATCAAGGCAGCGGTTATGCTGCTCTGTGGTGCGCTCGGCGGTATATTCGGCGTATTATAAAGCAATAAATTTGAGGATACCGCTATGCAACTGCCCGCAAATCTGCTATAATAAAAGGTGCTTTTGATTAAAAATACCAATTTCACACAATGAACAGGAGTGTCACATATGGCAGAGAAATTGTGGGGCGGACGCTTCGCCAAATCCACAGATAAGCTGGTCGAGGACTTCCATTCCTCCATCAGCTTCGATCAGATATTATACAAGCAGGACATCCAGGGCTCTCTGGCACACGCCAAAATGCTGGGGCATCAGGGCATCATCTCACCCGGAGAGGCCGAGCAGATCATTGACGGCCTGACTCAGATTCTGGCGGATATCGAGGCCGGCCGTGTCGAATTCGAAGTTGGCGCAGAGGATATCCATATGAATATCGAAAAGCTGCTGACCGAGCGCATCGGTGATGCCGGCAAAAAGCTGCACACCGCACGCAGCCGCAACGATCAGGTAGCGGTGGACATCCGCCTCTATATCAAAGACCAGATCGATGAGATCTGCGAGCTGATACTGGCACTGCAGGCCACCCTGCTGGAGCTGGCCGATCAGCACAAGACCAGCGTTATGGCCGGCTATACCCACCTGCAGAAAGCCCAGCCGATCACTATGGGTCATCACCTGCTGGCGTACTTCCAGATGTTCCGCCGCGATTTTGAGCGTCTGCAGGATTGCCGCAAAAGAGCCGACGTGATGCCGCTGGGCTCGGGTGCGCTGGCTACCACCACCTTCCCCATCGACCGGGAATTTACCGCCGAGCAGCTGGACTTTGCCGCTATCTGCGAGAACAGTCTGGATGGCGTCAGCGACCGCGACTTCATCGTGGAATTCATCAGCGCCGCCGCGCTGATTATGGTACACCTCTCCCGCTTTTCAGAGGAGATCGTGCTGTGGTCCTCTACCGAGTTTGGCTATATTACGCTGGATGACGGCTACAGCACCGGCTCTTCCATTATGCCGCAAAAGAAAAACCCCGACGTTGCCGAGCTGGTACGCGGCAAGAGCGGCCGTGTTTTCGGCCATCTGATGGGCAGCCTGACGATGCTGAAAGGTCTGCCGCTGGCCTATAATAAGGATATGCAGGAGGATAAAGAGGCGCTGTTCGATACCGTGGATACCGTCAAAAAATCCCTGCTGGTATTCCAGCCGATGCTGGCCACTATGCGCGTCAATGTCAGCCTGATGCGCGATCGTGCCAAGGGCGGCTTCATCAATGCCACCGATGCCGCCGACTATCTGGCAGCCCGCGGCGTACCTTTCCGCGAGGCACACTCCGTCATCGGCCATCTGGTGAAATACGCCGAGGATAAAGGCGTTGGTCTGGAAGATCTGGCGTTTGAGGAGATCAGCCAATTCTCCCCGGTATTCCAGCAGGACATCTACGAATATATCGCCATCGAGAAATGCGTCGCCGCCCGCAATATCCCTGGCGGCCCGGCACAACCGGCAGTGGAGAAAGCCATCGCCAATGGTGCCGCCTGGCTGGCTGCTGTCCGTGCCTGATTTTCACAATGTAATACAAAAATGCTCCCACCTTTTATCAGTGGGAGCATTTTTATTTTGCCTGCCTGTATATTGAGTTATAGATTAGGCCGGCTGCGTCTTTTCCCAGACCATCACCAGCTCCTGCCGGCCGGTGGCATCATCCGATACCGTCATTTTCTCTGCAAATCCAGCGGCCAGATAACAGCGCAGCGCCCGCTCATTCTGCAGGTAGACCCGCAATTCCAGCCGATCACACCTATCCTGCAGATACGCCAGCAAACGCCGCCCCAGCCCCCGACCGATGCAATCAAGCCGCACAAACATCCCGGCGATATAATCGTCCTCAGGCTGCCTTTTGCGGCGTTATCTCATTCCACAGTGTAAAGCCCAGCACCAGTGTGCCACCGACAGCCTGCCCCGCCGTCAGCGGTTCTCCCAGCAGGCCGACCGATACGATAACCGCCACCAGCGGGTCGATATAGCTGAGTATCGCCGCCTTTTGCCCCGGCAGCTCTTTCAAAGAAGAAAAATACAGGCAATAAGTAATACCGGTATGGATGATACCCACAATCAGCAGGCAGCCCCAGCCCAGCCCGTCCAGCGTGCCCAGATTGCAGCCGCTCGTCAGCAGCACATAGGGAGCCAGCACCACTATCGCGCCGATAAACTGCAGCAGCGTGCGGTTGATGCCGTCCACACTCTTGATGAATTTATTCATCAGCATCACCGTCGCATAAAAAACCGCCGCCCCCAGGCCAAAGCAAATACCTTTCATATCGGTGCCGCCCCCGGCCAGATCACCTACCCCGATTATCAGCACCAGGCCCAGTGTCGACATAATGAAACAGATTATCTGCTTCACCGTCAGCCGTTCGCGGAAGAGGAACGGGCACACCGCCGTCACAATGACCGGCGCGAAGTAATAACTCAGCGTCGCTACCGATACCGTGGTATACTTGTACGCCTCAAAAAGCAGCAGCCAGTTGATGCCCATAGCCGCACCCGATGCCAGCAGCAGCGGGGCTTCGCGCCCGATCTGATTCAGCGGCAGCCGCTGGCCCGTCAGCACCAGATACCCGCCGATCAGCAGTGCCGCCAGTATCGCACGATAAAGTGCCAGCTCCCCCGAGCCCAGCGTGATATTACGCACGAATATCGCCAGCGTACCAAAAACCGTCATCGAGGCTACCAGCATCCAACGCGCCCGCTTAATATTATCCATCCCCACAGACATCATCTCCTCACCGCAAACTACGGCAAATTTACCATAAACTGCTTTCAATTCTATCATATTCCATCCCTGATGGCAACAAAAAACCGGGCAGACGGCATATTACACCGCTCTTGCCCGGTTTTCAGTTTCCAATCATTACTCTATCATATTACCCGCATTGTCATAATACACCACGCTGGCTGTATAACTGTCGGCATCCGGGGCTTCCACACATATCAGCTCCAGACCACTATCGCCGGTATCCAGCCGCTGCGTCTCCGGTGCCTCGCCATCGACGGTAAACGTCACCTCGGCATAGTCCAGATCAGCCCGATTCAGCCAGGAAAGCAAATACCAACGGCCATCTATCAGCACCGAATTGCCCAACACGATCTGCCCCTTATCCCGGTGATATATCGTCTGGTAATCATAGCGTCCGCCCTCTTGCGGTACGAACACAGCAATACCATCATAACGATTGGCATAAACACTGCTGATGATATACTCACCGATCATTACCTCGGATGCAATATGCCAGTCAATACCCTTAGGGAGCTCCCGCAATATCTGCTCACGGCTCTCTGTCGTGCGGCCATCCGGCTTGCCCGGCAGCAGCGCCCAAATCACCACACCGATCAGCAGCACCAATACGGCCAATACAGCAACACGCTTTTTACCGATTTTAGTAAGCATCTCACTATCACTCCCCCGCTGTTATTTCTCTGCCGCCAGACGCTGCAGATAAGCACCATAAGCGGTATTAGCCAGCTCCCCGCCCAGCGCAGAGAGTTCATCGGCACTGATCCTGCCGCCGCGCCAGACTTCCTCCTCGATACAGCCCACGTAATGCCCTGTGCTGTGCTGTATACGGCTGATAGACGAAGCCGCCACCAGCAGACTGTCGGCATTACCGGCGTCCAGCCACAGCATATCCCGGTCAAGCTGCACCACGCGCAAATCACCCCGGCGCAGATATTCCAGATTGACGTCGGTGATCTCCAGCTCGCCCCGTGCCGAAGGCTGCAGCCCCCGCGCGATCTCCACCACCGAGGGGTCATAAAAATACATTCCCGGCACAATATAGTTAGAACGCGGCTGCAGCGGCTTTTCCTCGATACTCAGCACCCTGCCCCGGGCGTCAAATTCCACCACACCAAAGGGTCGCGGATCCTCTACCCAATAGCCGAAGATCACCGCACCACTATCAATAGCCGCTGCCTGATGCAGCTGTTCGGAAAGCATCGGTGAATAAAAAATATTATCGCCCAGCACCAGGCACACACGCTCACCGGCGATGAAATCCGCCCCGATCAGCAGCGCATCGGCAATCCCCCGCGCCGTTTGCTGCACGGCGTAGCTGATGCGGATGCCCCACTGTGCGCCATCCTGCAGCAAAGCAGCAAAAGCCCGCTCCTCGCCCGGCGGGATGATCACCAGCACATCATCACAGCCTGCCTGCACCAACAATGACAAAGAATAATAGATCAACGGCTTATCATACACCGG
>JAFQHB010000020.1 GCA_017398165.1 Bacillota bacterium | reverse complement strand
TGCGTCCTTCGCGCTCCACCTTTTCGACCAGCAGGTTATTATCCGCATAGGCTGCCAGCACCGGTGCGTGTGTCACACAGACAGCCTGCGTGCCGCGCGATACCTGCACCAGCTTCTCGGCCACGCTCACCAGCGCCCGGCCGCCCAGCCCGGTATCTATCTCATCAAAGATCAGCGTCGGCACTTCGTCCAGACCGGCCAGTATCACCTTGATCGCCAGCATAATACGCGACATCTCGCCGCCCGAGGCAATTTTGGCGACCGGCTTCATTTCCTCACCGGGGTTGGGGCGAATCATAAACTCCGCTTCGTCCACACCATCGGCAGCTGCCGCTTTCTCATTCAATCTTACCGCAAAAAGAGCCCCAGGCATCTGCAGATAGGCCAGCTCGGCTGTGATGCGCCCGGCCAGACGCTCGCCTGCCGCCTCCCGCAGGCTGTGCAGCGCATCGGCTTCCTGCCGGTAAGCCGCCCGGCAAGCCTCGGCCTGCCTTTGCAATCCGGCGATGTATTCCTCGCGGTTCTCACGCCGTTCCAGCTCCGCCCGGCTGTCCTCCAGCAGGCCCAGCAAATGCTCCTCATCACCGCCGTATTTCTTGCCCAGTGCCTTCAGGGTGAAAAGCCGGTTGTTGATCTCATCCAGCCGCGCCGGGTCATCCACGATACCTTCTTTATAATCACGCAGCTCCAGAGCAGCGTCCTCCAGCTCATAATACAGACCCTGCAAACGCTGCTGCAGGACACTCACCGTGCCGTCCAGCTCAGCCAGCCCGGTCAGTTCGCGCACTACATCATCCAGCGTGCTGACTATGGCGTTATTCGCACCGTACAGCGCCCGATAAGCCTGTCCGGCATACTCCGAGCGTTTTTGCACGGTAGCCAGCGCCTCAGCCTCGGCCGCCAGTTCGTCGCTCTCGCCCGCCCGCAGATTGGCCGTTTCCAGCTCCTGCACCTGAAACTCCAGCAGGCGGCAGCGTTCAGCGTCATCGGCAGTCTCCTGCTCGGCTCGGCGCAGTTCGTTCTCGGCTGCCTGCCAGGCCCGCCACAGGCCGCGCAGCCGCTCCCCGGCAGCCTCATGCTCCGCCCCGCCAAAGCTGTCCAGCAGCGCCAACTGCCGACCAGGCTCCAGCAGCAGCACGTGCTCCATCTGCCCGTGGATATTGATGAGCAGCCGCCCGATACGACGAAATGCTCCCAGCGGCACCGGGCGCATATTCACCCGACAGACCGATCGTCCATTGGCTGCAATCTCACGCGAGAGTATCAGCTGATCGTCCTCCTCCAACGCATCGGCCAGCCCCAGCTCGGTCAATTCCGCCTGCAGTGCCCGGCCAAAAGGTGGCAGGAACACGCCCTGCACCCGGCAAAAATCAGAGCCGCGCCTGATCAGATCACGGTCGGCACGGCTCCCCAGCAGCAGCGATACAGCATCCAGCAGCATCGACTTACCGGCGCCCGTCTCGCCGGAGAGCACATTCAGGCCGGGCTGCCATATCAGAGCAGCTCTCTCGATCAGCGCCAGATTTTCAATATATAATTCGGCAAACATCACATCACCCCACGCAGGCTACAGTCTGCTTCATCACACACTATTCTACGTAATCCTGCATTTTTTTGACGGTCTCCTGCGCCTTCTGGCGGCTGGTGGTCAATACGAAAATAGTGTCATCACCCGCCACCGAGCCCAGCACGGCGCTCCAATTCATCGAATCCAGGCAGGATGCCACCGCCGAGGCCATACCCGGCAGCGTACGCACCAGCACTATATTCTCGGCAGCCATCACCTTTATCACATTATCACGAAACATCCGGCGCGAACGGTCGATATTATTGACTACCACCGCAGTCGGCAGGCTGTAACGAAAGGCATTCTCGCCCGAGACCACTTTGATGAGACCCAGCTCCTTGATATCGCGCGAGATAGTAGCCTGCGTCACCGCAAAGCCGTATTTCTTCAGCTCTTCCGTGAGCTGCAGCTGTGTCTCGATATTCTGATTTTCGACGATCTCCCGGATGGTACGGTGTCTTCTGTTCTTCATATTGACATCTTCCTTCTGCATATTTATAGGTATTTACAATTATAGTCTGCTATAGTCTGCCTATACACCCCAAAGCCTGTTGGCAGACGTTACAGCAGCCTTGATGCAGCAGCTCTGCCTCAGATCACCAGCAGCTGCGCCCGCAGCTTCTTGAGGAACATTCCTTGCTCCGGCCACATAAAGAGGGCTGTGTGCGGGTTTTTGCGGATGACGACCTCATCCCCGCCGGCAAGGTCAAAAAAGAGCTGCCCATCAAAGGATATCTTGACATTAGAGGGCGATGAATTGAATGTCACCCGTATCTCACTGGCCGAAGATATCACCAGCGGCCGTGATGACAGGCTGTGC
>JAFQHB010000212.1 GCA_017398165.1 Bacillota bacterium | reverse complement strand
GTCAGGCCCAAAGTGTGCTGCCCATAGGTCATATCTTTCTTCAGATGCACCTGCATAGTCCTGGTATGGCTGCCCGGCTCCAGATCCCGCTCGGCCAGCGTCAGTGCCTCGATATCCAATATCGCCAGCCCCTGCAGCTTCAGCGCATCGCCGCTTTCCCCCGCGCTTTTTACACTCTTGATGATCTCCTGCACGGGTATATAAAACATCCCGGCGGGAGCCAGTTTGCGGCCGCTCTTTTGGCCGTTTTGCAGCAGTGCTTCCAGATAAAGCGGCAGCTGCCAGTTCAGCCCGTAATAAATATCGGCCAGCCGCAGCGTTTTGTTCTGCATCTTATAATCCACTACCCGCACAAAATCACTGTCAGCACCAGCCGCTGCATCGATACGGTCGATCTGCCCGCGCAGGCTCACCCTGCGCCCGTCCGGCAGCTCGATGTCTACCGATGCCAGCCCCGCATCCTGCTTCATACCAAAATCCAGCTCAAAAGCCACCGGGCGGAATTGCCCCAGCGCAAAAGCAGACGACATATCGAGTATACTGCGGCACACCACGTTCACCATCTTTTGCCGCGCGTAGCTGTTCCTGGCACTGTCCGCCAGCAGTGCGTGCCACTCGGGGTCATTAGCCACGAATTCCTCCAATACCTCCAGCACCGGCAGCTCCACCTGCTCTGCCGTCAGTTCGGCCCAATCACAGCCCTGCTCCAGCAGCCGCTGCATCACCGCCGCCAGCAGATGATGATAAAGCGTGCCGACATCCACCGGCCGCAGCTGGAATTCCTCCCGGGGCTGCAGCCCCAGACCATAAGAAGCATAATACTTGCACGGGCAGGTGTTGAATTTCTCCAGCCGCGATACACTGGTGGTATCCGGCCGCGGGTATAGTGCCCGCAGCCGCCTTTTATCCAGCGGTGTGCGGTCCACCCGATACGCCAACCCACCGGCCAGCATCGCCAGCTCGGGCTGCAATCTGCCCTGCTGCTGCAGCCGCCGGCATACACCCCGCCAAAAGGCGTCCTGCCGCTCATCCACAGGCTCGCCGGCTTTCAGCCGCGCCAAATGCTCCGTCAGCCCGGCCAGCAGCATACGGTCGCCGCCCAGCATACCCAGCTTATCCATATCCGTCGTATGCTCCAGCGGCAATCCCGGCAATACCCGCCGCAGATCGGCCAGCACCAGCGAAGGCTGTCTGGCCGCACCGTCCGCACCGCTTTCGGAATAAAGCAGATACAACCGCTCGCTGCTGCGCGTCAGTGCGATATAAACGTAATAATCCTCCAGAAACTGCTGTTCGCGCCCGCCCGGCGCCAGATTGAGCCCCAGCCCGGCCAGCTCCCGCCGCTCGGCACTGTTGAAGAAGCCGCTCTCGGTCATCACCAGCGGCATCACGCCCTCATTCATACCCAGCACGATAGCCGCCCTGATCTCGGGCAGTCTGCTGCGGCTTACCTCCGCCACCGTCACCTCGTTGAGAGATGGCGGGATAGAGTTCAGCTCCAGCCGTGCCGCACCCTCGCTCAGCAATTCCGCAAATTGCGCCGCATCCCCCGGCGTATCCCCCAGGAAAGCCGCCATCTGCCCCAGCAGCTGCTCCACCTGCGGCAATATCTGGCGGTGTGCATCAGCCAGACGCAGCTCGCCATCGGCCATCGCCCGCTGTTGCCATTCGGCCAGTCGGTCGGCCACCCGCAGCTCATCCAGCAGCCCCAGCAGGCCCTGCACCATATCCGCCACCGTAGGCTGCTCCGGCAGGCTGTGCTGCAGCCGCAGCAGCGGGGCAGCCGCCCGCGCCGCCAGCTCGTTTATCAGCGGCAGCTCATCCGCACGCCCGCGCCGCCAGCAGCCAGCCTGCTGCCACATATGCCCGCGCAGGCCGACCCGCCGCACATAGTTATCCAGTACATCCGCCTCCTCGGCACTCAGCGGAGCCAGGCCGGATTTCATATACGCCAGCACCGAGCCCAAAGACCAATTCTCCGTCAAAACCGCCAATACGGTAAAGAGCAGCTTCAGCAGCGGGTGCTGCCCCAATTCCTCCCCCATATCAAGGAAGAACGGTATGCCAAAATCACGAAAGACGTTATTCAGCTCCACCCGGTAATCGCCGATACTGCGTGTGATGACGGCAATATCCCGGAAGCGATACCCCTCGCGCCCGCACAGCTCACTGATGATGCGCGCCGCCGCCGCCACCTCGTCATGCGGATCGGTCGCCGCCAGCAGCCGGATATGCTGCGGCCGTCCCTCATTCACCGCACCGAAGCCGCCCGCCGCAAAGGCTTCCTCCACCGCCGCCAGCTCGGCATTGTCCCGGTGACGCTGATTTTTCAACAGATGCACTACCTCGACCTCGGCGCCCAGCGTCTCGGCCAGATACCGCAGCTTGCCGCCCAGCCGCTGCTGCCGGTCAAATATCCGCTGTGCGCCTTTATCCGGCAGGCACAGGCACACGTTGACTGTCCGTGCCTTGGGCATTATCGCCGCCAGCACATCCATCTGAGATGGATTCAGGTCCAGAAAGCCATCCAGCCACAGCTCCGCCCCCTCCAGCAGTCGCGAATCCGCAGCCGCCGCAGCCAGCTCGCTCATCATCACACCCTGATCCCGGAAACCGCCCTCTATCGTCTGCAGATAAGTACGGTAGATCAGTGCCAGATCGCGCAAACGCCCGCCCAGCAGTTCGTTTGATGCTCTCTCAGCCGCGTTCAGCAGATCCCGGGGCAGGATATTATACTGCTCAAATTCCACCAGTGCCTCGGCCGCACCGTCTACCAGCCCAATGCCGCCGGAGGCATCACGCAGTACTTCCAGATCACCGGCCACCCGGCGCAGACACGCCAGCAGCAGCATAGACCGCCCCCGATCATCCAGCCGCGGCAGCACGGGGAAGGCCTGCTCTGCCCCCAGCAGACGATACAATCCGGCAAAGCCGACCGCCTGCGCCCGCAG
>JAFQHB010000211.1 GCA_017398165.1 Bacillota bacterium | reverse complement strand
GTTGTCATACTGAGCAGCCTGAGCAGCGGATGCCGAAGGAGTGATCTGCAGGATGCCGTCCTGTACGGATTCCTCGGTTACTGCGATGCAGGGAACGCTGGTAACAGCGCCAACCAGTGCATTCATACCGTTATCCATCAGAGTGTTATAAGCGTTTACTGCTTTCTCTGCGTCGTGCTGGTCGTCCTCAGCCATAAACTGCAGGGTGTAGCCTGCAACGCCGCCGTTTGCATTGATCTGCTCTACAGCCAGCTCAGCACCCTGGGTAGCAGAGATGCCATAGCTTGCTGCCGGGCCGGTCAGCGGGCCGATTGCACCGATAACGTAAGTGTTGGTATTGTCGCCCTGTGTGGTATCGCCGCCGGTGGTGTCGCCGCCGCAGCCTGCCATACAAGCCAGAGACAGAGCAGCTACCAGACCGAGAGCTACGCTTTTGAACATTTTTTTCATAATTTTGTTCTCACCTTTCGTTTGTTAATTGAGAGTAAAAATCAGGTAAAGTTTTATCTACTCCCATCAATGATAAAAGCATTATACGCCTATCACGCACACTTGTCAATCAATTTTGCAAAAATTTCCATAATTCCTGTAATTGAATTATAATCATCCTGCATTATAAGGGTACTTATCGGCCGTTTTTATTGCATATCAAGCGAATAACGCAGACGAGGCAGGATTCATTTTATCAAATATTTCTCAAATGCTTTATGCGTATCAAGGCTTACTTCCTTAAAAAACATAAAACCCCAGATAATAAAGGCAGGAATTGCCATATACCATACCCCAAAATACGACAGCAGCGCGCCGACCAGCATAATTGCCGCCCATACAAAACAGTTGTTTCGCATATCACGGGCAATAGCCGCCTTGTCATATAGCGCCTGTTCTTCCTCGGATAAAGAATTGAATCCGGAGACAAATTTAGCCGCATTCTCATTAAATATTGCAAACAGAACCCCAATGAGCGCAAAAGGCACTGCTAAAATTCCACAAATCCAAAACCCAATATTCACAAAAATATCACCTCGACAGATTAAGTATATTTAGCATAAACTTTTTTTCCTTCATTTATCTATCCCCTCCAAAGCCTGCTATCATCAGGCAAAAGTATTTTATCACAACCCACAGCCGTTAGCAACGATTCGCAGGAGCAACAGAATTATGCCCACACTCCGGGCGGTCGCTGATCCGTCTGTCTGCATTATCAAAAACATCCCGGCAGTCTGTCCGACATATATCTTCATATATATTGCTATAAAGACAAATTTTTGTTATAATGTCCAGAGTTACGGCTGTCAGGATATTCCCGCAGCCTGAATTATGAAATATCTGGTGCGCCGTGCTCATCGGCCCCCAATATCGGAGGAAAAATAATGAAAAAACTTGCCCTCCTGCTGATCTGTCTGCTGCCGATTCTGGCAGGCTGCCATTCCAGCAAGGATAATATGATCCGCCTCGGTGATATGATGAACCCCAACGAGTTCTCTGCCGCCACCACTGATTCCATCGTCCATCAGGCCGCAGCCGAGGCCACCGATGAGACTCTGCTTTACATCATCAACGAGCCCGCCGAAGAAGATATCGACGAACTGCTGGCTTACCAGCTGCTGAAGCTGGAGGATGATGCACCCGTGTCTCTGCTGGTGCCCAGCCGCCAGAATACCAAAATGGTCATCTATCCGCTGCTTTATACCAGCGATGCCGACGGCTACCAGCGCGGCCCCGAAGTCTGGAGCACCGATGTCTCCGACAAGGGTCTGGTTATCGCTATGCAGGCGGCACGCGGCCAGGCCGGACACCCCGCATATGAGATATATGTCGAATGCAACAGTTATTACGCCAGCTACTTCTGGGAGATGCCCACCGGCGATGACGGCGATACCGCCGAGCTGCCGCAATTCGAGATGGTCGAGTTCATCGCGGAACACCCCACCTTCACCGGACTTGACTAAACAATACTGCACAAAACACAACACACTGCGAACCCAAAGCCGCAGTGCGTTTTATTTTATTACAAATTAAGTAGTTTTTTGGTGTACCTCGTCCGTAAGACCCCGTCGCCCCGCCCACCCACC
>JAFQHB010000210.1 GCA_017398165.1 Bacillota bacterium | reverse complement strand
GCCTCGTTCAAATTCGCCGCCGCCAGCGTCCTCTCTGCCGGGAAATCAGCCATTTGCAGACCCTCCAGCAGCGGCGCGCTCTGGCGCTCGCCCACTATCACGATGAAATCCAGCTTTGCCGCGCAGTAGGCCGCAAAATCACGATTCAGCTCGTGCTGTTTGCTGCCCAGCTCCACCATACCGGGGGTGATTATCATTTTGCGCCCGCCCGGCATAGCCGCCAGCACATCCACCGCCGCCCGTGCACCGGCAGGGTTGGAGTTAAAGGCGTCATCAATGATGGTAAAGCCGCCTGCCCGCTTCAGCACCAGACGATGCTCCACCGGCGGGGCCTGCGCCACCGCCCGGGCGATCTCGGCCAGAGTCAGCCCCAGATGATCAGCCACCGCACAGGCCGCCAGTATGTTATAAACATTATGCCGCCCCAAAAGCTGTGTATGCATCGGCTGGGTGCGTCCATCCGCCGTCCGCACCACGAAATCCATACCCTGCGGCGAGAAAGCTATATCCTCGGCAATATAATCGGCATTGGCGCTGTCAATACCGTACGTTGCCACATTAGCCTGCACCTTTTGGGCGCGGGCGGCGATTATCGGATCGTCAATATTCAACACAGCCAGACCATCCTGCGGCAGGCTGTCGATCAGCTCAAATTTGGTATCGGCCACCGTTTCCACCGTCTTGAATGTCTCCAGATGCTGCGGGCCGATGGCGGTAACAATACCGATCTCGGGATGGACGATATCACACAGTTCCTTGATATCACCACGCTGTCTGGCACCCATCTCCGCCACGAAAACCTGATGGATCGGCTTCAGGTGATTACGCACCGTCAGCGTAATGCCCATCGGCGTATTGTAGCTGTCCGGCGTTACCAGCGTATATCTGGCCTCGGAGAGCACGCGCCCCAACAGCATTTTGCTGCTGGTCTTGCCGTAGCTGCCGGTGATGCCCACCCGTGTCAGGCTCGGCATTTCGCGCAGCATCCGTGCCGCATCATTGACAAAACGCTGATTGCGTGCATTCTCAAAAGGCTGACGATAAGCGGTGGCCAGCAGCATAGCCAAAGGCAGCAGCCAGGCCAACAGCGCCATTACCATATAAGCAGCCGATATACACTCCCGCCATACAGACCAGGACAGATAAAGCGGCAACACACCCATTACCCCTGCCGCCAATTCCAAAATGCCCCACGGCAGCAGCGCCGCTGCATAAAGCCGTTTGGTACGGTCAGTCCATACCAGAGCCTTTTTCACCGGAGGGCGATGCCACAAAATATTGACTACCAAAGCCAGCGGCAGATGTACCCAAACGAAGGGCACCCTCGGGCACAGCAGAAACGCAGCGATCAATAGCACAATCACCAGCCCCCCACCGCCGAATTCCTGCCGCAGGCGACCTTTCAGCCAGCGCCAATAACGCTCCGGCCGGTAACTGGTCTGCTGTGCCATATGCACCAGATACACCAGCCTGCGGGCAAAATATACCAGCCATAAAACAAGTGTCAGACAAGCCGCACCTGCTATAAGCCAAAAGTATTCCATCACTGCATTTACCTCCCCATACTCTACTGAACAGCTCAAACTCACTCATCACACAATATGTTCATAAAGCCTCAGCCCTGCTTTTCCGGCTGCAAAAAGCTATCGGCAATCGCCAGAAATTCCGGCAAAAACTCCAGAAAGGCAAAATGACTGCCGCCTTTTTTGACGATCAGCGCGGCATCACGCATCCTGTCTGCCATCAGCTGCCCATCGGATACCGGTACCGCGGTATCGTTCTCCCCCCAGAAAAGGATGGTGGGTGCTGTTATACTGGTGAGCGCAGCGGTTTGATCCTCGTTGACCGCCTTGACAAAGACCGCACGCATATTCTCCGATGCCTGCCGATAATCGGCCGAGCCGCTCTTAGAGCGTGCTTTCTCGATAAGCTCCTGCTTCCTGGCCCCCAGCCCCGGCAGCGAAAGCAGTTTCTTGGCAGCCTTGTAGCTGTATACCTTGGCATAATAATCCATACCGCGGTGCGGCTTCAGCCCTGCACAGCCGGTCAATATCATCTTGTGCGGGATGCCCTGCGCCGCCAGACGCAGGCTGAGCCGGCCGCCAAAGGAATGGCCGATCAGCACCGGCGGCTTATCACAGTGTGCGGCGATAAAATCCGCCAGCAGCGCCGCATATTGCGTGGTATCCCAGGCCGATGGCGGCTCGGGGCTGATGCCAAAACCCGGCAGATCGAAATTATAAACGTGGAAATCCGGCACCAGATGATTAAACACCGGCAACATAGTTTCACTGCTGCAGCCCCAGCCGTGCAGCAGCAGCACCGGGTAACCCGTACCCTCCTCCAGATAACAGAGCTTACGCTCCACACCGTTCTCCTGATAGACAAACTCGCCAAGCTGTGCCATTTATCTCCATACTCCTATCTTTTATGACCAGTTTCTACTTATATGCAATTAACCTATTCTATTATATACAATGTTACCCCTTATTGCAACAGCAAATAAGCAGGAATTTCCTCCGGCATCAAAAAACAGCAGCCGGGGATATAGCCCTGCGACTGCTGCTTCGGTTTTATATTTGATGCAATATTTTATTCCGCACCCTGCGCCGCCGTCTGGATATCACTGCCGGCATAGATCAGCTCGCTCACCGTTACCACGGCATAGCCCTGATCCCGCAGCTCCGCCAGTATACGGGGCAGCACCTCCACGGTATAGGCCGCGTTTTCGTGCATCAGGATGATATCACCGTTACGCACGTTATCCATCACCGCGTTATATACCTGATCGGCCGATTCCGCCCGCCAGTCCTCGGTATCCAGAGACCACAACACCGAGAGCATTTTCTGCCCGACGATATCGGTCTTGACCTCCTCATTCACCGCACCGTAGGGCGCGCGGAAGAGATAGGGCGCTACGCCGATCGCATCGGTAAAAGCCTGCGATACCATAGCGAAATCCTCCGCCCGCTGCTCCGGCTGCAGCACCGTCTGTTTATCGTGAAACCACGAATGGCTGCCCAGCTCGCAATCGGCATCCAGTATCTGCTGCACCAGCTCCGGGTGCTTCTGCACGTAGCGACCCAATACGAAGAAAGTCGCCCGTGCGTCATCTTCCTCCAGCGTCGCCAGTATCTGCGGCGTCTTGCTGACGAAAGGCCCATCGTCAAAGGTCAGCGCCACCATCTTGCCAGCCTGCCGGTTGGAGAATACCGACCCGCGCGATACGCAGGCCAGAGCGTACTCCTGCAGTGCCGCACCATGCACGTAAGAGCGCGCGGCATCGGCGTTGGCGGCTATGTCCTCGCGCAGCAGCAGGTCATAGCGTCCCTCCTGCACGTTATAATCCTCATCCACGTGCGGGCGCACCATGTAAGTCTCGGCATATTTGGCCAGTGCCATCTCGCGCAGGTCATCCGGCCGCCAGCGCTTATCCGGCACAAAGACCTTCATTTCATCATCGCTTGCCCATACCTGACCGCCACCCGGCAGCACCAGCAATACGGCAAGCAATATCAGTATCCATCCCATTTTTTTCCCAAACATTCCTATACCTCATCACATCTTGATGTTTTCGGCTGGCTAATATTACTCCTGCTTGCCCGACAATATTACCCCAGCGTCTGATTTTTCTTCCGTTATGTTTCCCGCTGCTGTCACCGGAGCTATCTATGCTCGGCAAATTGCTCCAGCCCGCGGTACTGCACCGCCTCGGCCACGTGGGCCAGACCGATCATATCCTCACCCGCCAGATCGGCGATAGTCCGTGCTACCTTCAGCAGCCTGTCATGCGCGCGGGCGCTCAGATTCAACTGGCGGAAAGCCTGCTCCATCAGCCCGGCCGCATCCGGCGTCAGCCTGCAAAAGGTCTCCAGCTGGGCACGGCTCATATCCGCATTGGCGAACACCCCCGCCCCGGCAAAACGCCTGAGCTGGCGTTCTCTGGCCGCCATTACCCGTTCCTTGATGACTGCCGAGCTTTCCGGCCGTTCGGCACCGTTCAGGTCGGCAAACTCCACCCGCTGCACGTTCACCTGCATATCTATACGATCCAGCAGCGGCCCGGATACCCGCCCCATATAGCGCGATACCTGATACGGCGTACAGGAGCAGCGCTTCAGCGGATCACCCAGATATCCGCACGGGCAGGGATTCATCGCCGCCACCAGCTGAAAGGAAGCATCAAAATCCATCCGCCCCTGTACCCGCGATACCGTCACTACCTTATCCTCCAGCGGCTGACGCAGAGCCTCCCGCACATCACGGCTGAATTCCGGCAGCTCATCCAGAAACAGCACACCGTTATGTGCCAGACTCACCTCGCCCGGACGCGGTACACGCCCGCCGCCGATGATACTCTGCGGTGATGCCGTATGGTGCGGCGCACGGAAAGGCCGCTCGGTCATCAGCGGCTGCCCCTCCGGCAGCAGACCGCAGATACTGTACATACGGGTTATCGCCAGACTTTCCTCCAGCGTCAGATCCGGCAGAATAGTCGGCATCCGCCGTGCCAGCATTGTCTTGCCGCTGCCGGGGGACCCCACCATCAGCAGATTATGACGCCCCGCCGCCGCGATCTCCATCGCCCGCTTCACCGCCTGCTGGCCTTTGACATCGGCCATATCCACACCGCTGTGCCAATGCTGTGCCCGGCTGAATATCTCCGCCACATCCACAGCACAAGGCTCCACCTGCTGCCGCCCCTGCCAAAACTCGACAAACTGCCGCAGATCACGCAGCCCGTACACCGCAGTACCACCCAGCAGCGCACCCTCCTTGGCATTTACCTCGGGCAGCAGCATCTGGCCGATACCGTTTGACGGCAATATCACCGACATCGGCAGCACACCGTTGATTTTACGCAGCCCACCATCCAGCGATAGCTCGCCCAGCCAGACGGTGCGTGCCACCCGGTCATCGTTGGCGATCTGCCCGGTGGCCAGCAATATCCCCGTCGCAATAGCAAAATCAAAGTTGGCGCCCTCTTTTTTGATATCCGCCGGTGCCAGATTCACGGTGATCCGCTGGAAAGGAAATTCCAGTCCACTGTTGCGGATGGCAGTCCGTACCCGCTCGCGGCTTTCGCGCACGGCGGCATCCGGCAGACCCACGATATCAAAGGCCGGCATCCCGCCGGACACGTCCACCTCAACACTGACCATATATGCATTAGCGCCCATCAGGGCACAGCTATTCACTATTGCAAGCATACCTTTCTCCCGTCCTGCTTCTCATAGTTTATACGCCGCAGCTTCGGAAGCAGGCTCCCGCAAACCACAGCATTATATCTTTCGTTGCCAAAGCCGATGCACCTGCCGCCGCAGCGCAGATTTTGTCAAAAATTTTACCGGTAATTCCTGCCGGCACATAAACGCTCAACAAAAAAGCCCCGCAGCTATCACGCCGCGCAGCTTACCTTTCTGCCTAACCCCGACAATAAAATATGCCGCCGAGCATATATCATCCACCGCAGGTGGATATCATATAGCAGATATATCACCCATCCCGTCAGGAACGGATATCATAAAAAAGCACCTGCATTATGCAAGTGCTTTTGCTACTGGCGCGCCAGAAGGGATTCGAACCCCTGACCCACGGC
>JAFQHB010000209.1 GCA_017398165.1 Bacillota bacterium | reverse complement strand
GCAGCTTGCCGCCATCTGTCTGCCGCATGACACTCAGCTCCGCATAAAGCGGCGGCGGATCTCCGCATCAGTCATTTTGAAATAAGTCGGCCGCCCGTGCGGGCAGGTCTGCGGCTTGTCACATTCCGCCAGATTATGCAGCAGCCAGGATATCTCCTGCCCGTTCAGGCGCTGATGAGCCTTTACGGCACTCTTGCAGGCTCTGGTAAAAAGCTCCAGCCGGTTCAGCCGTGCGATATCCAGCACCTCATCCTCTGCTGTCTCCAGCAGCATATCAAATACATCCAGGAAGAAACCCTTGTAATCTGCCTGATATACCTCTGATTTGCGCTGGCTCAGGCTCTCGCTGCCGCGCACAAACCACAGCGGCACGCCGCGCAGCACGAAGGTACTGCCGCCAAAATGCTCCAGCACCAGGCCAAAATCCGCCAACCGTGTGATGTTATTGAGCAGCAGCTCGGCGTGCAGATCACCCACATCTACACTCACCGGTACCGCCAGCAGCGATGTCTCCTTGTTATCGATCAAAAAGGCCAGCGAGAATTCCTCGTACAAAATGCGCTCGTGCGCCGCGTGCTGATCTATGATATACAGATCCTCGCCCAACGTCGCTATAATATAAGAATTATTGAGCTGTCCCAGCGGCTTCAGTGCCATAAAGAGATTATCCTCAGCCCCCCAAAGCTGCTGCTGGGTGCTTTGCGGCTTATTATAATCCTCCATATAGGTAATGCCGAAGTTCTCGGCCAGCCAGTCACCGTCATCGCGGCGATATTCCACCTTTTTGCCGGGCGCATTAGCCAGCAGATTCATAAAGAACTTCGAAGCAAAATCCGGATCTTTCTTATCACTGTCGCGCAGCAGCGACGTTATCTCCTGCGGGGTGGAAAGATTCTTCAGATCCACCGCTGGATCGTCCGTTACAGGCATTTCTGCCGCATCAGCCGCGGTATCCGCACCGCTTTCTTTTGGCAAATCATCATTTGCTTTTGCTTCCGCCCGCACGTTATCCGTTGTCATATCCTCTGTCACTACACCAGTCTCCTTTCTATCCGGCTCGATAATCGGCTCGGTATTAAAGTCCAATGCGGCCTCCGCCGCCTGCCGGGCAGCACCTGTCGGTACCGGGTCAATATCAAGGTATTTGACAGCCCCCGTATTTTCGGCCGCCGGTATCGGGTCATCCACCGGGGCAGAGTTTACCGTGATCGGCTTTGCCCCCATATTCTGCAGCAGCTGCCAGATACCCGGCTGTTCGGCTGTATTGGCTCGCCGCGGCGCCAGCGCCTGCCGCACCGCCGGCAGCAGGGCTTCCCGCACCTCGGCCAGCTTCTTGAAGCGTATCTCGGTCTTGGCGGGATGCACGTTCACGTCCACATCCGCCGTGGGCAGATCAAAATACAGCACCACCAGTGGATGCCGCCCCTCCGGCATCAGGCTGTGATAAGCGGTATCGATCATAGCACCCAGCTCTTTGCTCCGCACCAGACGCCCATTCACAAAGAAATGATAATAACGCCGGCTGGAGCGCGCAAAAGGTGGCGCCGAAACAAAACCGCTGATATCCACGCTGCCCAGACGATAAGCCACCGGGCGCAGCTCTGCCGCCACCTGTGCGCCGTATACCGCCAGCACCGCCTTATCCAGATTGCCGCCGCCGGGCGAGCGCAGCACCTGCCGCCCGTCTATCTGCAGCGTAAAGGCGATATCCGGCCGCGAGAGTATCAGTTCCCCTATCAAACGGCTGACCAGACCTGTCTCCGTCGCATAGGATTTCAGGAATTTCCTGCGCGCCGGGGTGTTATAAAAAAGCTGACGCACGGTGATCCTGGTGCCCTGCGATATCGCCACCTCGCCGATATCCTCTACCCGGCCATCGGCTGCCAGCACGCCGTAGCCGCAATCCGCACCGGACGCACAGCTCTGCAGCTCTACCCGGCTGACGGCGGCAATAGAAGGCAGCGCCTCACCGCGAAAGCCCAGCGTCCTCACCAGCGCCAGATCATCGGCGCTGCCCAGCTTGCTGGTGGCGTGCCGCCCAAAAGCATTATGCAGATCAACGGGCAGCATACCGCAGCCATCATCCACCACCTGTATATCCTCGATGTATTGGCCGTCATCATCTGCCGTCAGGCGCACTGTGATATGCCGCGCCCCGGCGTCGATAGAATTCTCCACCAGCTCTTTTACCACCGAAAAAGGCCTCTCCACCACCTCGCCGGCAGCGATCTGGCTGGCAGTCAGTGCATCCAGCCGGCGAATGATACCACTCGTGTTATTATTCATTTTGCAGCTCCTTTTGCAGCT
>JAFQHB010000208.1 GCA_017398165.1 Bacillota bacterium | reverse complement strand
GTTCCTGCATCGTATCACCGGCAGCTTTGAGATCGATACGCTGATCGCATCGGCGGATATCATCAAGGCCGACCCGCTGTATCCGGCAACCGTGGTGCTGCTGCTGATCGGCGCATTCGCCAAGAGCGCACAGGTGCCGCTGCATATCTGGCTGCCGACCGCTATGGAGGCTCCTACCCCCATCAGCTGCTATCTGCACTCGGCGACTATGGTAAAAGCCGGTATCTATCTGATCGCCCGTATGACCCCGGTGCTGGGCGGCACTGCTTTTTGGGGCGGTATCATCACGGTGGTTGGCCTTTCCAGCCTGCTGTTCGGCTCGCTGATGGCCATTCGCCAGTTCGATATGAAAGGTATTCTGGCGTACTCCACCATCAGTCAGCTGGGTCTGATCATCGCCCTGCTGGGCTTTGGGACTGAGGCGGCTATTGCGGCTGCGCTCTTTCACCTGTTGAATCACTCGGCGTTTAAGGGCAGTCTGTTCCTGATGACGGGTATCGTCGATCATCAGACGGGTACCCGTGATGTGCGTCTGCTGAAAGGCCTCTCCAAAGTAATGCCTTTCTCGGCATTGGTGGCCTGCATCGGCTGCTTCTCGATGGCCGGTCTGCCGCCTTTTTCGGGCTTCCTCAGCAAGGAGCTCTTTCTGGAGGCTGCGGCTGAGGCTCACGCATCCAATCTGGCATTTATGGGCGATCTTGCTTATCTGGTACCGTTTGTTGCGGTATTGGCCAGCATCTTTACTTTCGTTTATTCTATTGCATTGTTCTTCAAGCTGTTTGCCGGCAAGGAACTGACAGCTACCACTCCCAAGCCTCCGAAAGAAGCCGGCTGGGGTATGCTGATCCCGGCTCTGTGTCTGGTCAGCCTGAATATCATTGTGGCTTTCATCCCCAATATCGTGGCCGGTCTGGTGGTGGACGGTGCTATCGGTTCGGTGCTGCAGGCTCCGTATCATATGCACATTGCTTTCTGGCACGGTGTTACCCCGGCTTTCATTATGACCTGCATCATCATCGTGCTGGGCATACTGGTATACAACTGCTACGATTGGGTCAAGAATCTCTTTCTTTCGTACAATCTGCAATATGGCGCCGAGGCTGCTTATCAGCGCTTCCTGCACGGCTTCCCCGCGTGGGCTGCCCGGATGACTGACTGGCATATCGACGGCAGACTCAGCAATTACGTCGCAATTACGTTTGGTGCTACTTCGCTGCTGGTGCTGGGCACTATGGTGCATTTCAACGCCTGGAGCTACATTGATATGTCCGATATGGCACCGGTGGATATTATGGAGGTCACGCTGGCGGTGGTGGCTGCTCTGGCGGCATTGTCGGTGGCGGTATTCAAACGTCGTTTGTGGTCTATACTGGCGCTGAGCGTCGTTGGTTATTGCGTATCTTTCTACTTCGTTATTATGCGCGCACCCGATCTGGCACTGACCCAGCTGATGGTCGAGACTATCAGCACGGTGCTGTATCTGCTGGTGCTGTATAAGCTGCCCTACGGTATGTTGCCGGATAACCCGCCCACTCCCAACGGGCGGCGCACCATCAATGCCCTGATCGGTGTGGCGGTAGGCTTTATGGCGTTCTCGGTCACTATGATCGGCCAGGGCACCAAGTATTTCGAGTCGATTGCGTGGTTCTATAATGAGAATACGCTGAGCGGCGGCGGTGGCCGCAACATCATCAACGTCACGCTGGTTGACTTCCGAGGCTTCGATACTATGGGCGAGATCTCGGTACTGAGCCTGGCTGCTATCGGTGTTTACGTTATGATCAAGCTGGGACGCCGTCATCTGTATGACAAGCACGGCGTCGAGCGCGGCGTGGCTGCTACCGGCTTTAATGATGCGGGCAACGATACCGTGGTAATTGAGACGGATCCGCTCTTCCAGAATGGTGAGGATCGGCAGTTCCCGATTGAGGCGGACGCCGACAGGAAGGAGTGACGAAGATGAGTACCTCCAAAAAGAATATGCCTCAGCAGGTAGACGGTGTAATGCCGATAGTTGAAAAGCGTGAGGAGCGTATCAAGACCAGTAAGCTGATCGAGGCTGTGGAGAATGATTATCAGCCCAAGCACGGCGGCATCAACAACGTCCTGCTGAAGACCGGTTCGCTGATAATTATCAGCTTTATTATGCTGACGAGTCTTTATATCCTGACGGCGGGCCACAATCTGCCGGGCGGTGGATTTATCGCCGGGCTGATGGTATCGGCCGGTGCGGTGCTGATGTATCTGTGCTTTGGCAAGCCTTTTGCCAGCAACCTGCGGCTGAATTTCCGTATGCTGCTGCCGATGGGTCTCACCTGTGCATTGGGTACCGGCCTGGGCGGTGCGGTGCTGGGGTATCCTTTCCTGACGCATTCCTTTATCCATGTACCGATACCGTTCTTCGGTGATTGGGAGCTGACTTCGGCTTCGGTATTTGACTTTGGTGTTTTCCTGGTGGTTATCGGTACGTGTATGACCATCATTATGAATATCGGTGAGAATAAATAAGTCCGGGACTGCGAGGTTTTGGTTATGGAATTATTGATCTCTATCCTGATCGGCATTTTGTTTGCCATCGGTGTATATATGATGCTGAGCCGCAAGCTGCTGCGCATCATCGTTGGTTCGGCGTTCCTTTCGCACGGTACGCTGCTGATGCTGATGACTGTCGGCAAGCTGAAAACCGGCGCGCCGCCGATTCTGGTGGATGGTGTGGAGAATCCGACATATGTCGATCCGATCCCCCAGGCGTTGATCCTGACGGCGATCGTTATTGGCTTTGCTACTACCGCTTTTGGTCTGGTGCTGGCTTATCGCTGTTATCAGGAGCTGGGCACCGACGATACTGAGCAGATGCGAGGGACCTTCGATGAGCACTAATTTGATCACATTACCAATCATATTGCCGATGCTCACAGCCATCATATGTATGTTCCTGCATGGTCGTGACATCAGACTGCAGCGGGCGGTCGCCGGGATCGCAGCCGTTTCGCTGCTGGGTGTTAGTCTTTATACGTTGAGCCGCGTTATAGGCGGCGATGAAATTTTGGTTTTCACAGCCTCG
>JAFQHB010000207.1 GCA_017398165.1 Bacillota bacterium | reverse complement strand
GGACGTGCGTTTGCGCTGCCTGACTTGTGGGCGGCAGGTGAAGCTGCTGCGGCGCGAGTTTGAAAAGAGAGTCCGGCAACGTATCGGGACTGACGATCAGGCAATAAATACAGAAGAATAAAGAACAGAGAGAATGGTCTTTCCTGCCGCTATGGTGGAGAGACCTTTTTTCTTTTCGGCCGTGAATGTGGCCGGCCGAAAAAATTTTGCAGCATACCCCGGGCGGCGTAGGGAGGGGTTTTGGTATTATTTTGCGGTGTATGATTTGGCTGCGGTGGCTTGACTGCTTTTGTCTGATTGGGTATAATGGAAGCAGATCGAGGTGAAAAGTGATGAAGTTGGGCGTTGAGGGGACGCATTTGCCGGAATACGAAAGTATGACCGATGAGGAGGTCGTCGATATCGCGCGTGCGGGTGATGTCGACGCGCAGGAGTACCTCATCAATAAATACAAGAATTATGTGCGTGCCAAGGCGCGTACTTATTTTCTGCTGGGCGGGGATAAAGAGGACCTGATCCAGGAGGGTATGATCGGGATGTATAAGGCCATCCGGGACTTTCGCAGTGATAAGCTCTCATCGTTTCGGGCTTTTGCGGAGCTGTGCATCACCCGCCAGATCATCACGGCTATCAAGACGGCCACGCGGCAGAAGCATATACCGCTCAATTCTTACGTCAGCCTGAACAAGCCGATATATGATGAGGATTCTGACCGGACGCTGCTGGATGTCATCACCGGCAACAAGGTGACTGACCCGGAGGAGCTGATCATCAGCCGGGAGGAATTCAGCGATATCGAGAATAAGATGGGCGAGATATTGAGTACGTTGGAATGGCAGGTGCTGGTGTATTATCTGGAGGGCAAATCTTATCAGGAGATCGCGGATGATCTGGGGCGGCACGTGAAATCTATCGATAACGCGCTGCAGCGTGTGAAGCGCAAGCTGGAGAAGTATCTGGAGATGCGTGCTGAAGAACAGCACAAGTGAGTAAATAATAAGTAAGTAATCAATAACAGGGAGCTTTCTTGCGGATAAGAGGGCTCTTTTTTTGTGGGGAAATGGCGGTAGCTGTGAATAAACGCAAATTGTTGTTGGGAAATCGGGGTAAATATGGTAATAAGCGGAGGCGGCGGAGAATTCGGCGAAAGAAAACAGGCATCAGCGGACGGGAAGCGACAGGATTTTTCGGCATCAGGGCTTATACTGGGGATAGCCGATAGCATCGGTGGCAGATTTGGTGTTGAGGTGATCGTGATGTCTGATGATCAGCAGGTATATCCATTCCGGCGGGCAGAAGAGCCGGGGCAAAAGGTGAAAGGGCGCGGCCCCCAGAAGGCGGCGTCGAGTGATAATGGACAGGAGCGTGAGTTTTGGGGCAAGGCGGGTGTGCTGCCGGAGATCGGGGCGGTGGACGTGTTTTGTCTGGTGGCCGGAGTGCTGCTGGGGCGTGCCGGTATATTGGGAGGGCTGTACCCCCTGGGTATAGCCTTTGCTGCGGCTGCGGTGGTGGGCTATTGGCATTTCGCGCCGTATCTGATACTGGCGGTGCTGCTGGGTACGGCGCTGGCGCTGGGGCGGGGTGCTGTGGTATACGGTGTGGCGATATTGCTGGCGGTGCTGCTGCTCTACATCAAACCGCGGGATGAAAAGCGGGACTGGCTGCTGACGCCGCTGATCCCGATGAGTTCTCTGATCGTGGTGCGGGCGGTGGCGTTGCTGTTGGCCGGGCAGGTATCGGCTTATAATATGATGATCGTCTGCTTTGAGGGTGGTTTCGCGGCGGGGCTGGCGCTGGTGCTGCTGATCGCCCTGCGTATTCTGCACGAGCTGGCGGATGTCAAGAGCCTTTCGGCGGACGAGCTGGTGTGCATATTCGTGCTGTTCCTGGGGTGTATTTGCGGGCTGGATGATCTGCATATCGGCCCGGTGGAGCTGCGCGATGTTATCAGCCGTTTCCTGGTGATGCTGGCGGCTTTTTGGAGCGGTGCCGGTGCCGGCGCCGGTGTGGGTGCGCTGATGGGGATACTGCCCAGCCTGGAGCAGGCGGTATCACCGGCCGTCATCGGGATGTATGCTTTCGCCGGGCTGCTGGCGGGGGCGTTCCGCGGGTTTGCGCGCATCGGTACGGCGATGGGCTTTGTGCTGGGCAACGTGATGCTGAGTTTTTACATATTGAATCCCTGGCAGATACGGGATCAGTTGTTGGCGACGGTGGCGGCGGCAGTGCTGCTCTTCTTGATACCCGATGGTTTGCTGAAGCGCGGCGGTAAAATATTCACCGGGGTATCGCTGCGGACGGTGGAGGAGGAGAAAAACCGGCGGCGGCTGCGTTTCTCGGCACGGCGGCTGCAGAATGCGGCCTGGATATTCCGCGAATTGGCGGCGGGCTGCCGGGTGGAGAATGACCAGACTGCAGATCAGGAGAAAAACGTCGCGATGGTGCTGAATCATCTGAGCAATCAGGTATGCAGCCGCTGCTCGATACGCAATTTGTGTTGGTCGGTGGATTTTGATGATACGTATCGCGGGGTAATGGGGCTTTTTAACGTAGCCGAGCAGAAAGGGGCGGCCAGTGTGCAGGATGCGCCGGAGAATTTCGCCCGGCGCTGCCCGCATCTGCGTGAGCTGGTTGCTACCGTGAACTGTCTCTACGAGCTGTATTGCCAGAGTAATTACTGGCAGATGCAGCGTGAGGGTAGTAGGGTTTTCCTGGCCGGGCAGCTGGAGGGCACGGCCGAGGTGATGGAGCGTCTGGCGGGAGAGATGACCGATGCCGGCGGCGACCTGAGCTATATCGAGCGGGCGCTGGCACGGCGTTTTGCACGGCAGGGGCTGGCCGTCGGCGGTGTGCAGATATCCCATATGGGTGAGAAAAATCTGGATTTCTGGGTGAATATGGAGGAATGCCCGGGCGAGGTGGCCTGCCGGGATATGGCGGCGCGGGAGGTCAGCCGGGTATTGCAGCAGAGGTTCCGCACGCAGGAGATAAGCTGCGGCAATAACTGCGGCGCGGGGTGTTGTTTCCATATGCTGCGCGAGGGCGCCGGGGTGCTGCATATCGGCAAGGCGCAATTAGCCAAGGACGGCAACGCCGTGTGCGGTGACAGCGGCGACAGTGTGGCGCTCGGTGAGGGGCGGCAGCTGCTGATGATCAGCGACGGTATGGGCGTGGGGCTGGCGGCGGCGATGAAATCAGGCAGTGCGGTGGATATGCTGACGCGGCTGCTGGAGGTCGGCTTTGACCGCTATACTGCGGTGGACACCGTGAATACCGTATTGATGCTGCAGGGCGGCGAGGAGTCTTTTGTCACGCTGGATATGTGCATCATTGACCGCTATGACAATACGGCGGAATTTATCAAGACCGGAGCCGGGCCGAGCTTTATCAAGCGCGGCGGGCGGGTGCAGATCATCAAGAATGCTTCGCTGCCGGTGGGGATGCTGCAGACGGTGGACAAGGCTATCTATCAGGAGCAGCTGCAGCCCGGAGATATGGTGATTATGGCCAGCGACGGTTTGCTGGATGCCGATAATAAGACGGATCTGGATTGGTTGGTGGCGCTGCTGGAGGATAGCTCGATCGATGATGCTCAGATGATGGCGGAATATCTGCTGGGTCGGGCGGTGGCGATATCCGGCGGGCGGCTGCGGGATGATATTACTGTTTTGGTAGCGGGAGTGGCTTGAGGTAATCTTGAGGTAATAGTGAAGAGTGAATAATGAAGAAGTGAATAGTGAAGAAATGAAAAACCGGCGGGCCCTTTGGGGGGACTCGTCGGTTTTGGTTTGTGGTGATAGGGGTATTGAGTACAGAAATCGTCAAATCAGCAGGCGGCAGGATCGGGGGTGACGACAGGTTGGCCGTCTTTATCGAGCAGGGGTGTAAAGCCTGCGGCATTTCCGTTGCGGTGGAACAGGTAATTGACGCCGGTCTCGGTATCGAGCCAGATCTCGATCACGTCGATTACACCCTGAGTGTAAATTTTCTTGAAACGATCCATAGTTGTTTCCTCCTTAATATTTGTTAGAGAAGCATCTTGATACCGATGATGATCAGAATGACGCCGCCGAGGATACCGGCTTTATTGGCCAGCAGATCACCGCACAGGCGGCTGAGCCAGACGGCCAGCAGGGTGAGCACGAAAGTGGTGGCGGCGATGAGGGAGGCGGCGGGGATGATACTGACCCCGGCACCGGCAGCCAGGCTGACGCCGACGGCCATAGCATCAATGCTGGTGGCGATGGCCTCAAGCAGGATCACCGGCAGGGTAAAGGCGACCAGAGCTTCGGCATCGCCGCTGATGGTATCCCAGATCATTTTGCCGCCGACGATGACCAGCAGCAGGCAGGCGATAAATGGCGCCCATGTACTCATAAAGACATTGAAGGCAGTGCCGGTGTAATAGCCCAGCAGCGGCATCAGACCCTGAAAGCCGCCGAAGGCGCAGGCCAGCAGCAGTGCCTCTCGGCGGTGGATATGGGGGTTATTCATAGCACTGGCGGCGGCGACGGCCACGGCATCCATCGAGAGCGCGACGCCGATCAGTAATATCTCCCAAAATGACAAGTAATATCTCTCCTTTGTGACCGTATGACAATCAGTCTTTTAATAGTATATTGAGCCGCGGCGGCGGATATTAGTGGCTGCCGACGGTTGGATGATTACCATATGGGATTTTAATTATACCTGATAGCGGCAGCAAAATCAATGCTTTGGGCGGGAGCTGTGGGATAATGGCGCATAATAGCGGGCTTGTATCGGCGGCTGATATGGTGGTATAATGAGGAAAAAGGGCCGGATAAGAC
This sequence comes from Bacillota bacterium, assembly GCA_017398165.1. Classification (GTDB taxonomy): domain Bacteria; phylum Bacillota; class Dehalobacteriia; order UBA4068; family UBA4997; genus Avidehalobacter. Next base: position 3,215 of record JAFQHB010000207.1, on the reverse strand, counting down.
GAACCGGCCGGGAAAAGGAGGGATAGTGTATGCGTAAAGTGATGGTGTGGCTGATGTGCTGGCTGCTGGTGTGTATGTCGGCAGGCTGTGCCGAGGCAGAGGTATCGCGCGAGAGTATGCTGGCGGCTATCAACGATAGTTATGGTTGTGAGGTGACGGTGCTGCGGGAGAGCAGTGCGGGGGATTATGATTTCTTTTTGATCGAGATCCCGGAGGAGTATTACGGACGGGTACTGGGGCAGCACGATAAGGGGCTGAATCTGATGATGTTCCGCGATGGTGAGCTGCAGAGCAGCGCCGGGCGTGGTGCGGTGAGTGTTTCCGGTATCTTTCAGCCGGGGATACACTGTAATTGGCAGAGTAATGAGGATGGTATGACTCTGCTGACCGTCTGGGGAGAGAACTGGCTGACGCAGCAGCAAAGCTACAGTATGACGCTGCCGATGAAGAACGCGCCCGGTGTACAGGATTTGACGGCGGAGGATATGGTGAGCGTTATCACGGTACAGCCGGAGGGGCAGTACAGCGATATGAAGATCGAGCGGGATATCGCGGGACTGGATTATGTGCTGGACGTGTATATGTTTGACGCCCGGGCGTATCATCTTGTGCCGCAGGATACGTATTACGGTGACGGCACTCTGTGGTGATAAATTTGGTGTCGTATCATAAAAAAGTGTGTAAGACAGTGTAAGATTTTTGCTGTTTATTAGTATGGAGGGATAGTGTTATGTTGCAGGAGGGGAAAGAGAAAAACGCCGGGCATAAGGGATTGGTGATAGAGCGAACACTCCCGGGGTGGGAGAAAGCGCTGCTGGTGTTGCTGCTGATGACGGCGGTGGCGGTTTTTCTGGTATCGATATGTATGCACTCGACGATGTATGGTATGTATTGGCACGGCTCTTCGCCGCAGTATCAGGTGGCAGACGGGGCGCTGGATGTGATGAAACGGGCGATCAAGCTGTCGGTGGCGGCGGTGATACTGTTGATCGGGGCCTGTGTGTGTCGGCGGCGTGCGGTGACATCGCTGGGTGCGTGTGTTTTGGCGGTGGCTGTGGGGCTGACGGTCTGGCAGATGGCACTTTTGCAGATAAGTGCTGATGAATATATGCTGCGTTATATTGAGCGTGGTGCGGTTATCGAGGCTGATGATGTATCTGAGCAGCCAATGGGCGCGGTGCTGGGGATCGCTGTATCGCGGGATTTCTTTGCTGATCGTGTGCGGCTATATGCGGCGATGACGGAGGATGCCGGCGAGGCTGATGTGGCCGCTGCTGCGTGGGAGGATATCGTGCGGGATCTGGCGGATTATCAGTTGGCGGTGGAGCAGGGATTTCTGCCTTCTTATAAGGAAATGCTGCCGCGGCTCGATGAGATATGGCGCAACGTGCTGGCGGATGAGGATGTCCATACCTGGATGCAGGATATGATCGCCCAGGCCGGGATGGATGATTTTGATTATCAGCAGTGGCTGGCTTTTTATGCGGTGCCGATGTTGATGGTGAATGAGCGGGCTTATGCTTATCGTCAGCAGCAGGGGCTGCCGCAGCCGGACTTGGCCGATGTGGAGGCGAAGATACTGGATCAGGAGTTTTTTTGACAGAATATGACAGAATATGACAGAATATGATATATTATGCTATAATCAGCATAGCAGAATGATTTTGTGAGTGTATTTTTGTGAGGAGGGATTTTTTATGACGATCGTTAAGAGATTGTGTCTTCTGCTGATTATTTTGGACCTGTGGCTGACTTTTGCCATTTATAGTTCGTGGTTTGGCACCGGGATGATGATAGCCGATGATTACCCGATGGCTGCGGTGCTTGATTTCCCGGAGACTTTGGGTGAGGTGGCTTGGTTGCTTTCGCTGGTGTTGATACCGCTGTTGATAGTTGCGTATCGTGCGAAAAAAGACTGGCTGAGCCGAGGGTTGTTTGTTTTTGGTGTACTTTCGATGGCTTTCATCGTGTACATGGTGGGGCAGTATGGGGAGTATAATGATGTTATTCTTGAGCGATATAACCCGGATACGGTGCAGTCTACTATGATCGAGGTGGATGCGGCGGGATTGGCTGGGTTGCAGGACGGCATAGTGTATTGTGATGGCCGGCCTGCGGATGAAGATGTGGCGTATTGGCGCGACAGCATCAAGAAGAACACCGATATTCTGGTGAATAACAACCACAGCACGGTGTATTATTATGATACTGAGTCCTGCGGGGCTGTGCCGGAGGAATGGGGCGTGGATGCTCTGCCGGTGCTGGTGGTGCTGCAGGACGGTGCGGTGATCGAATCGGCAGCGGATTGGGATATTGTGAAGTATTTTCAGGACACCGAGAGGTTTAGTTATAGCTGGTAGTGATAGTGAAACATAAAATAAGAAAATAAAAAAAGCGATCCTTGCTCTGTGATGGGAGTAAGGGTCGCTTTTTGAATGTTGTGTCAATGCGGTTATTTATCGATATAGATGATCTCGCCGCGGATGCTGCCGTCCTCGATGGTCAGCAGACCGTAAGAGGGGCGTTTGACCTCACCTAACGGGCGGACGGCTGAGCCGGGGTTGAATAGCAGTACGCCGCCCGTCAGCTCATTATACGGGATGTGGGAATGGCCGAAAACCACCGCCTGCACGTCATCACCGCTGAAGGTATGGCGGGCAGACATAGGGGTAGCTTTGGCGGGGAAGAGGTGACCGTGGGTCAGACCGATATTGATGCCGCCGAGGGTGATGACCCGGCTGTAGCCAAGTGCGGCAGCGATGCTTTCGTCATCACAGTTGCCGGCAACGGCGTGGGTGGGGGCTATTGTCTGCAGCTCATCCAGCAGGGCGAGGTCCGTCCAGTCGCCGGCGTGGAGGATGTGGTCGGGATTGGTGCTGCGGATGTGGGCTATGGCTGAGGGCAGGGGCTTGCCGGCCTGCCAGTGGGTATCGGAAATTACGGCTATTTTCATTTGTTGTCACCTCGTTGGTTTTTTGCTGTGCTCGTTTGCCTGTGCGGCAGGTCGCAGGGCGTGTGTATGCCGCCGGATCTTACATAGATTATAGAGTATCGGTGCGGCCAATGCAAGGGGGTGCAGCGGCAAAAATATTGCTGGACAAATTGGGGCGGGTGGATTACAATATAGACAGGCGTGTCGAACAAATGTTCTTTATGCCGGTTTGCCTGATAGGGTATGGGAGTATATATTTTGCCGGGTTGTTGTGGTATAATAT
>JAFQHB010000206.1 GCA_017398165.1 Bacillota bacterium | reverse complement strand
GATATCGACCTCGGCAGTATCGAGCGCAGCTGTCTGCTGGCGGCCTCGGCAGCCGAAGTTCTGGCAGTCGTTTACGTCTTCGTTTACGATAAAAAGCCGCTGTAAGGCCCGACCCTAATATCGCAAACAAAAACCAGAGCCCCACGGGATGCTTCCTCCCGGCAGCTCTGGTTTTTAGTTTTCCCGCATCAAACTCCACACGACCGGGAAGCCATTACAGCCGTATCACATCCCCATATGCGCCCGGCCACCTGCCGCAGACCCTACCCGAAACCTGCTGTTTTTCAACCGTTAATATATGCGGCCTGAAAAAGCCTCTCTGCCGGACACCCACATCCCACAGAGAGGCTTTGCTGTATTCATATGATCTGACCTGTTGCCAGCCCCCTACAAAAACCTGCGGATGTCTACCACAAGCTGTTCTTCCAAATTGATCAGCCTTTTGGCAATATCCTTGGAAACTTCATCAGCCGCCTTGTATTGGTTCAGATACTGATTCAGCGATTTAACGCCCATATTGCAGCCATCCGTCATCAACCCGGCGATCGTCTGGTCAGAGTTGTCCATTTCCATCTTCATATTCGTTTTCATCCAGGACATACCTTTGGCAATAGGATTGGGGTCTTTGCCATCATCATGGTATTTACTTAGCAGAGCCTCCATCTCTTCTTCCAGTTTTTTATGCTCCGCCTGACATTCGGTCAGGTACTGTTTCAAATCTTCACTGCGTACCCTGTCCAAAACATTGTCAATAGATGCAACCGCCATCTTAACGCCCGCATCACATTCCCGGAGCAGCTTTATGGTATCCTGTTCAATCATAGCCATTCCACCCCCATCAATAAGATGGAGTTAGTCTGTGCTTTTTTACATTTTTTATTCCCACACCTCGCACCGGCGTCCAGCAGGAAACGCCGCTTATCTGCCACTGTCTGCGGCACATCGCGTTCAAATACCGCGACCAGCTCCCGCCAGAAACGGTTTTACGGATAGCCGTAGCAGAATATCGCCTCGCGCGACCTCACCGAGGGGAAGCTGCCCAGAATCAGCACACGGGAGTTTGCATCATAGACCGGTTCTATCGGATGTTGTATCATCGTAGATCTCCTTGAAATATTATTTAATGTATCATCCGACAGCAGCCTCTATAATTACAGAGTATGCACAGCAGCTTCATAAACAGCAGGATGATGCCCGGACAGACAGCCAGCGCGAAATCGACCGCATTATCAGGCATCTGGGCCTGAAACTGCTCCCTGTACCAGTCATAACCCGGATACAGCGAACAAATAACGACGAACAGTCGGTTGTCCGATACATTATTCGGCTCTGTCAGCTTTGTGCATTGGTGATTGTAATAACCAGTCAAAATTTACAGCACCATCATCAAAGTTCCAATACATATAAGTATACAGCCTGCAAGAGATTTTACGGTAACCTGCTCATGCAAAAAAGCAAACGCCAGAACCAGCGTAATTACAACGCTCAGTTTATCGATCGGCACTACTTTGGACACATCGCCAATTTGCAATGCACGGTAATAGCAAAGCCATGACGCGCCGGTTGCAAGCCCCGATAAGATTAAAAAGAGCCAGCTCTTTTTACTGACCTCCATCAAGCCGCTTTGTGTATTCGTAAGAAAGACCATCCCCCAGGCCATAATGACAACTACCACAGTTCTGATTGCAGTTGCAAGATTTGAGTTCACACCATCAATGCCGACCTTAGCCAATATTGAAGTAAGTGCCGCAAAAATTGCGGACAATAACGCAAATACAAACCACATACAATATCACCCCAATAAATTATGTTTTATCATTTGAAGTTGTATCTCATCCATCCGCAGGCTGGGTTTAGTCGTTAACCTCCTTATATTCAACGACATCAGTCCTTATCGTTGCCTAATATGCGCAGCAGCTTCATAAACAGCAGAATGATGTCCAGATAAATATCCAGCGCCGAATCGACCGCATTATCCACTGTCTTGGGATAAGACTGCGCCCTGTACCAGTCATAACCCAGATACAGCGAATAAATAACGACGAACAGCCAGTTGAATATATCAGCAGGATATCCCATAAGCAGTGCAGCCAGCTCGGCAACGACAGCCAGGATAAGCGAAACGAACAGCGCCCCGCCCAACCGGGCAAACACCCTCGGATATATGGAGGCAAGCACCATCATCGCCAGCGCCACAACACCAGTGACCACGATAGCCGCCAAAATATTATCCACACCGTAACCGGGCAGACAAACCGATGTGAGCGCACCGATAGGCAGCACCACAAAATTGTAGCCGATAAAGCTCATCACAGGGTCTGGCGAACGAGTTATCAAAACACCCACGATACAGCAGACCAAATAAACCACGACGAAAGCCCAAATATTTATCCGGACGAACAAATCGCCGCAACCCCAAACGATCAGCGCATTGACCACAAAACCATATAAAACGCACGCACCAAGCAGCAAATTATATGTACGTTCCGAGAGCACATCGGGCAGCCCACTTGCCAGCCGCATCAGTTTTCTTTCCCTTGCATCAAGCATTGATAAGCAACACCTGCCACTTCAAAAAATCAATATTAAAATGATAGTATACGCCCACCACATAAACCATACGTAAACACAATATGTAAACGAAACAATATTTGCCAAATAAACCAAGCGCACAATCTAATTTGCAAAAAGAATAGTTCGTTTCAGTCTGCCTAATTCCGCGAAAGTCAATTTTATGCCTCGGTGCAAAATACTGTTGGCCCAGCTCCAGTTCGGGCCGTTCCTCTTCCGGCAGGGCGTAAATGGCTTCCGCTTCTGCACGCAACCCCTCCGCAGGATGGCGGACAGCGGGGTACAGAACACTGTTATGCGATTCGCTGCCTGCAGGAAGGTACAGTTTTTGCACATCAAAGAGCGCCGGCGAGCTTCCGCCATACACGGATGCGTTGGTCACCTGCCATAGCTGTTCAGTGGTCAGGTTATCCCGCACGGTGTTGCTGCCGCTCATCAGCAGCGTAT
>JAFQHB010000019.1 GCA_017398165.1 Bacillota bacterium | reverse complement strand
TGCAGCAGGTATGACAAAAACGAACGCTATGCGAGTAAAGGTAGGTCTGGGCAGCTGCGGTATCGCAGCAGGTGCCAGACAGACCCAGGCTGCGCTGGATGAATGTCTGGCTGCTGCCGGTGCTACCCTGCGCAGTGAGCGTACCGGCTGTATCGGTATGTGTTTTGCCGAGCCGCTGGTAGAGGTCATTGATGGTGACAACAGCTATTTTTATGGCCGGGTGGATGCTGTCAAAGCCAAACAAATCGTAGAGGGACATATTATCGGCGGTGAAGTACAGCAGGATCTGCTGCTGACCGAGGATGAACTGAATTTTTTGCACCGCCAGCAGCGTATAGCACTGCGTAACTGCGGTATCATCGATCCCGAAAACATTGATGATTATATCGGGCGCGGCGGTTATCAGGCATTACATAAGGCTGTGTGTGATATGCGGCCCGAGGATATCATCGAGACTGTCAAGACCTCCGGATTGCGTGGCCGTGGCGGTGCGGGCTTCCCGACGTGGTTCAAATGGGATGCCTGCCGCAAGGCGGAGGGTGACGTGAAATACGTTATCTGCAACGCCGATGAGGGCGACCCGGGTGCTTTTATGGATCGCAGCCTGTTGGAAAGCGATCCGCACAGTGTGCTGGAGGGTATGGCTATTGCTGCCCGTGCTATAGGCAGCAATCAGGGTGTTATCTACGTGCGCGCCGAGTACCCGCTGAGCATCGCCCGGCTGGAGCTGGCGATGGCAGCAGCACGTGAAAAGGGCTTTCTGGGCAAGGATATCTTTGGCAGCGGCTGGGATTTTGATATTTATATCAAGGCCGGTGCCGGTGCTTTCGTCTGCGGTGAAGAAACTGCACTGCTGGCATCGCTGGAGGGTGAACGCGGTATGCCTCGCCTGAAGCCTCCGTTCCCGGCACAGAAAGGCTTCTGGCAGAAGCCTTCTAATATCAATAACGTCGAAACATACGGCAACGTAGCCTGGATCATCAATAACGGCGGCGAGGCCTTTGCGGCTTATGGCTCGGAGACCAGCAAGGGTACCAAGGTGTTTGCGCTGGCCGGCAAGATCAAACGCGGCGGCCTGGTGGAAGTCCCGATGGGGCTGACGCTGCGTGAGGTCATCTATGATATCGGCGGCGGCATCAAGGGTGATGCGGAATTCAAGGCCGTGCAGATGGGTGGTCCCTCCGGCGGCTGCATCCCGGCATCCCTGCTGGATACCCCCATTGATTATGAGAATATCAGCCGGACCGGTGCTATTATGGGCTCGGGCGGTATGATCATTATGGATGATTCGACCTGTATGGTGGATATGGCGCGCTTCTTCCTTGATTTCACACAAAAGGAAAGCTGCGGCAAATGCATACACTGCCGCATCGGCACCAAGCGTATGCTGGAGATATTGACCCGCATCACCAAAGGTGAGGGCAAAGCCGAGGATATCGATACCCTGCGTGAATTGGGCGAGGATATTATGGCCGGTTCGCTCTGTGGTCTGGGTGCATCGGCGCCAAACCCGGCGCTCAGTACGCTGCGCTATTTCATAGATGAATACAAAGCGCATATCGAGGAAAAACGCTGCCCCAGCCATAGCTGCCGGGAGCTGTTGACCTATCACATCTCGCACGATAAATGCCGCGGCTGTTCTCTTTGCGCCCGCAAGTGCCCGACCGGTGCTATCAGCGGCGAAATGCGCGAGGTATTCGTCATTGATCAAGAGAAATGTATTAAATGTGGTAACTGCGCTGCCGTTTGCCGGTTTGACGCAGTAGAAGTACTTTAGAGGAGGCAGTTTTTGATGTCTGAGATCAAAATAACTATTGACGGCAGAGAAGTAACTGCCATTGCCGGTGAAACTATCCTGAGCACTGCCCGCAGAAACGGTATTGAGATCCCCACGCTGTGCCATGATGAGACACTGAATCCTTATGGCGCCTGCGGCCTGTGCGTGGTGGAGCTGGCCGGCAACAAACGGCTTTTCCGTGCTTGCGCTACCGAAGTCGCCGAGGGGCAGGTCATCAGCACCGATACGCCTGCCGTGCGCCGTTCGCGCAAGACTGCTTTGGAACTGCTGCTTTCCAATCACAAAGGTGATTGCGTAGCACCCTGCAGCCTGGCCTGCCCGGCCGGCAGTGATTGTCAGGCTTATGCCGGGCTGATCGCCAACAATCGCTTTGCAGAAGCTTTGCAGCTTATCAAGGAATCCTATCCCATCCCGGCATCTCTCGGCCGTATATGCCCGCACCCCTGCGAGGAAGCCTGCCGTCGCAACAAGGTGGATCAGCCTGTCAATCTGGCACGTTTGAAGCAATTCGTGGCGGATTTTGACCTGAACAGCGGCAAACCCTATATGCCGGAGATTGCCGCACCTACCGGCAAGAAGGTCGCAATCATCGGCGGCGGCCCGGCCGGTCTGACGCTGGCATATTTCCTGACTATTGCCGGACACAAAGCGGTGATCTTTGAGATGATGCCGCAGGCCGGCGGTATGCTGCGCTATGGTATCCCGGAATATCGTCTGCCCAAGAGTCTGCTGGATGCAGAGATCAATCTGATTGAGAAAATGGGGGTAGAGATACATACCCGCTGTCGTCTGGGCAAGGACGTGCAGTTTGCTGATCTGCGCCGTGATTATGATGCTGTTTATCTGGCTAATGGCGCGTGGAAGAGCTCCGGCCTGCGCTGCGAAGGTGAAAATCTGGCCGGTGTAGTGGGCGGTATTGATTTCCTGGGCCACGTAGCGCTGGAGAGATTGACCAAAATGGGCGGCCGGGTGGCCGTTATCGGCGGCGGCAATACTGCTATGGACGCCTGCCGTACAGCAGTACGTCTGGGCGCATCGGAGGTATATATCGTTTACCGCCGTACCGAGGCTGAAATGCCGGCGGAGGATGTGGAGATCCGTGAGGCCAAGGAAGAGGGCGTGAAATTCAAATTCCTGGCTGCACCGACCCGCGTTATCGGCGAGGACGGCCACGTCATCGGTTTGGAGCTGCAGCAGATGGAGCTGGGTGAGCCCGACGCCAGCGGCCGCCGCAAGCCGGTACCCGTGGAGGGTGGTCTGGAGGTATTGCCGGTGGATACCGTCATCGCGGCTATCGGTCAGCAGGTCATCCCGCTGGATCTGGGCGAGGAAAGCGATAAGCTGGCCTATACCCCCTGGCATACTATCTTGGTTGATGAAAAGACCTTTGAGACCTCTATCCCCGGTGTTTTTGCCGGTGGTGACGCCATCAACGACGGCCCGGGTATTGCGGTGCAGGCTGTAGGCCATGCCAAGAAAGCTGCCAGAGTTATCGACAGCTATCTGCGCGGTGATATGCAGCCTTCTGTTGATCCTTATGTCTGCCGTCAGGGTGAGCCGACTGAAGCCGAACTAGCTGCTTATCCCAAGCGTCAGCGCCTTTCCATCAGCTATCTGCACCCGGATTACCGCCGTACCAGCTTTATGGAGATCTCCCGGGGATATGATCCCGGCGAGGCGATGTTTGAAGCCAGCCGCTGCCTGGAATGTGGCTGCTGTGACGTATTCGAATGTAAGCTGCTGGCCTATGCCCGAGAGTATGACGTAAATCCTGAGCGTCTTGCCGGTGAGATCAATACAGCACCCAAGGATACCATTCATCCCTTTATCGTGCGTGACCCCAACAAATGTATTTTGTGCGGCAACTGCGTGCGCGTCTGCGAAGAAGTAGTGGGGCAAAACGTGCTGGGCTTGTCCGGGCGTGGTTTCCCGACAGTTGTCGAGGCTGATTTTGGCCTGCCGCTGCTGCAGAGCAGCTGCCGGAGCTGCGGCCAGTGTGTGCACGTTTGCCCCACCGGCGCACTGCAGGAAAAACAGCCCTGGCAGAAGCCTGTCCCGCTGGATATCAAAAAAGATGCCGGTATATGCAGCTTCTGTGGTATGGGCTGCAACGTGCAGATCGGCCACAAGGGTGATTACGTCAGCAAGGTCGAGCCGGCCGAGGGTGGCAGATTGTGCAGCTCCGGGCGTTTTGGCTATCCCCACGCTATGACGGCCACCGGCAATCCTGAGCCTGCCGTTGATTTTGGTGATGGCATTTATCCCGTCAAGGCTACTGATGCAGTACACGCAGCGGCGGCGGCAGTTAATTCCCTGCGTGAATCTATGGGTACTGATGTTGTCGGTGTTGCTGTCGGCGATCATCTGACGGCTGAGGAGCTTTTCCTGCTGAAATATATGGCGGAGGAAGTCATCGGTACCGAATACGTATACGCACCCAATGCCGAGGCCGGTGGTCTGGATGATGTCTGGGGCTTTGATGCATCTACAGCCACCGTGGCAGATGCCGAAGCTGCTGATCTGGTGCTGATGATCGGTGGTAATATTTGTGCCGATTATCCCATACTGGGCTCGCGTTTGAAGAATGCCGCCCGCGCCGGGCACAAGATCGTAATGATCAGCAATAACCCCGGGCCGCTGGCCGGTATCGCCGAGGTATACGATCCGCAGAATACCGTACGTCTGCTTTGCGAGATCGCACAGGCGGCCGCCGGTGCCGAGGTATCTGCCGAGGCTCGGGCAATAGCTGACAGGATCAAAGCCGCCCAAGCTCCCGTCATTGTTTTTGACCGCAGCAGATTGACAGCCGATGCTGCGCGTGCTGTGGCTAATTTGGCGGTAAGCTTTGACGCACCGCTGCCGGTACTCCAGCTTTTGGCACAGACCAACAGCCGTGTAATACGCGATCTGGGCTGTGTACGTGATCTGCACGATCTGCGTGAAGATATCGACGCCGGCAAACTGAAAGCAGTAGTGCTCTTTGGTGTTGACCTGCCGGCTGCCTGGGCAGAAAAAGTGGATTTCGTAATGACTGCGGACGCCAATTTTGGCCGGGCATATCCGTATGCATCGGTGCGTCTGCCGCTTTCCGGCTTTGCCGCCGTTACCGGCACTTACGTTAATTTCGAAGGTCGTGCACAGCAGGTCGAGGCTGCTGTAAAACCGCTTTACGGTATGGAAAACTGGGAACTGATTGCCGCTATGATCAATAAGATCAATTCTCATTATAAGTTTACTTCGCTGCAGGCAGTGCGCGAACTGATGGCAGAAAAAATGCCTGATTATGCCGGGGTACTGCTGGATGGCAAAAAATATCTTGGCAGCGGTGATGCTTTGCCGCAGACCCCTGCAGCCGCAGCAGTAGCAATCGAGCCCGAGGCAGAATTCTACCGTGAGTTTGATATGGAGAATACTGCCGTAAAATCCTGGAAGAAGATGCAGGAACAGTTCCTGTAAAAGGTGGCTATGAGTATGAGCGCCAGCACATTGGATATTAAAAACTATATGGAGGAGAGGCGGGCTCTTATCGAGTCAGCCCTTCCTCAAGCCCTGCAGCCTGTTTGCCGGGGGGCAGAACAGCTTTTTGCGGCGATGGAATACAGCCTGATGGCAGGCGGCAAACGCTTGCGCCCGTTGCTTTTTCTGGCTGCTTTGGAGAGTATCGCAGCGCAGGATGAGTCTATCAGGGCAGAGGATTATTTACCCTTTGCCTGCGGTATCGAGATGATCCACACATATTCCCTGATACATGATGATCTGCCTGCTATGGATGATGATGATCTGCGCCGGGGACGGCCGAGCTGCCATAAGGCCTTTGATGAGGCTACTGCCATTCTGGCCGGTGATGGTTTGTTGACGCATAGCTTTGCGGTGATGCTGAGTACACCGGCTGCAGCAGAGCGTCTGCTGCCTGCCATCAGACTGGTGGCCGAGAAAGCCGGTATCTACGGTATGGTATCCGGTCAGGTGATAGACGTTGCCGCCGAAGGACAGCCGCTGACGCTTCAGCAGCTGCAATATATCCATAGCTGCAAGACCGGCGCTTTATTGCAGGCGGCAGTAGTAGCCGGCGGCTGGCTGGCCGGGGCGGATGCGGCTATGCGTGATGCACTGATGTCCTATGCCGGCAGTTTTGGTTTGGCTTTTCAGATAATTGACGATATATTGGACATAGTGGCGGATGAGCAAACGCTGGGCAAGCCGATAGGCAGCGACGCCGCCAACAACAAAACCACCTACGTCACTCTGCTGGGTCTGGATGGCGCCCGGGCGGCTGCCGCAGCGGCGCTGGCCGATGCCCAGGCTGCATTACAGCCGCTGGGGACGAGGGGAGAACTTTTGGCGGCACTGGCTGACGCCTGTCTGGGCGCACAGCTGGCTGCCTGCCGATAATATTACGGCTTGTCAGCTGAAAGGAGAGGTTATTATGCCTTATATCAGAGTCGCAACATCGCAAAACTGGACTGAGCAGCAGATGAACGACCTGAAGGCCGGGCTGGCTGCTGCCACCACATTGATTCCCGGCAAGACAGAAGCCGCACTGATGATTGAGCTGGATCACGGGCGGGATATGTACTTTCAAGGTATAAAGCGTGAATTGGCCTATGTGGACGCCAAATTCTCCGGCTGTATTGAGTTGGAGTACAAACAGCACTTTACCGTGGCTGTTTTTCAACTGTTGAAAGAAGTATGCCAACTGGCTGATGACGCAGTTTATGTGACCTGCAGCGAGTTTGACAGCTGGGGAACACGCGGCGAACTGAAAATGCGTAAATAAAACCGCATTATAAATAAGAGCGGGAGATGCCTGTATACCGGTATCTCCCGCTCGTGTCGTTTTACATTACTGCTGTGCCTGAAACTTCTGGCGGACGGTGTTGATCTTGGTCTGATCTACATTCTGGGTCTGATACCAGCCCTTAGCAGTCATAGCACTGTAAATCGTCTCCTGCATAGTGAGCGACTGATTCAGCGCGTTATTGAATACCTGATGCACATTGGCAGTAGGCGATTCCAGCGTGCCGTGCATATAGAGATCGCAGACGTTTTTCTCCAGCAGCAGCACGCCCTCCATCAAATTTTTATCATCCATTTTCATATCCTCCTTCATTAAAGCAAGCTGTAAAAGCTCTGGAAAAGCTGTTGATGTTTCTGCTGCAGCTGCTGGACGCAGCTTTTCAGATTAGGGTCCTGCAGCTGGTTGATAAGCTCGTTGCAATGGCTCTGGAAGTATTGCTCGTGGCTCAGGGCATCCTCCAGATAGAGCAATTCTTTGTCTGTCATTATTTTCTTCACCTCCGCTGGTAATTATAGCTTTAGTTTGCACGGCTGTTGATAAATTATACAGTTCCGGGCATAACAAGCAAAAAACAGCCTGCGGGAGCAGCCGGACAGCGAGCCCCCGAAGGCTGTTTAATATTCGAAAGTACATATATGACAGCGAAATTACATATCCGACAGCAGCGCAGCCTGCTGATGGCGGACGACATCGGCAACGGTGATACCCTGCAGATAAGCGATTATCTGCTGATTAAGTCCCTGCCATATCCATAGTGTCTGGCAGCAATCGTTACGGTTACATACAACAGCAGTATTATCCAGACAGGCGACAGGAGCGACTGAGCCTTCTGTTGCGGTGATAATATCATAAACCGTGATATCCTGTGCATCACGCCCCAGCAAATAACCGCCTTTGTAGCCACGGATGGTTTTCAGCAGGCCGGTACGGTTCAGAATGGGCACAATCTGCTCCAGATATTTTTTGGAGATATTCTGCCGCTGCGAGATATCTTTGAGCGGGATAGGGGCATCCGTGTGCTGTTCGGCAATATCGACCAACATACGCAGGGCGTATCTGCCTTTGGTGGAGATCTTCATATTTTATCACCCTTACAAAAATATTAGAAAATAACTAACCGATCTTATAGGTATTATAGCATTTTGGCAGCGGGATAACAATAATATTCGACTATATTTTGATCACTGCGGCAAATAAGCGTTGTGGCAAATAATCATTGAAAGAAAAGCCCAAATGTAGTATGATATTTATGCTATAAAGTGTCAGGAGGATAGATATGAAGAGAATAGCCAGCTTTGAGGTGGACCACGATAAGCTGCAAAAGGGACTGTATATTTCCCGCGTGGACGGCGATGTGGTGACCTATGATATACGTATGAAGAAACCTAACGGCGGCGATTATCTGGCAAATGGGACAATGCACACGCTGGAGCATTTGATAGCAACCTATGTACGCAACAGCCGGTGGGCTGATGCTGTGGTTTATGCCGGGCCGATGGGCTGCCGTACCGGGTTTTATCTGCTGCTGCGGGATTCTGTCAATCACACGCAGGCTCTGGAGCTGATACGCAGTGCCTTTACTTTTGTTGCCGGATTTGAGGGGGCTATACCCGGGGTCAGCCGCAGAGAATGCGGCAATTATCTGGAGCATAACCTGTGCGGCGCCAAGGCAACGGCAGCCGATATGCTGGAAGTATTACAAGACTGGACAGAGGAAAAGATGGATTATGATGCATAATAAACTTGGTATTATCGGTGCGATGGCCAGCGAGACCGCTACGCTTTCGGCACTGATGCAGGACAAAAAAGAGCAGGAGGCAGCAGGTCTGCATTTCCTGACCGGCACTATCGAGGGGCACGAGGTAGTGCTGGTGCGCTGCGGCGTCGGCAAGGTCAATGCGGCCCGCTGTACGCAGGTGCTGATAGATAAATTTGCCCCTGATGCGATCATCAATACCGGTATCGCCGGTGGGCTCGCCCCGGAATTGGCAGTGGGGGATATCGTAATCGGTACACACCTGCTGCAGCATGATTTTGACGTATCGGCTTTTGGCCACGCCCGCGGCTATATGTGTACCGGCATCGAGCATGAGAAGCCCACGCTTTATGATTCTGATCCCGGTCTGGTAGGCAGATTGCAGGAAGCTGCTGCCATCGTTTGCCCACAGCGCCGTCTGCGCGAGGATATCATAGCCTCCGGTGATGTTTTCGTCGCCGGTAAGGCCAAAAAGCAGGATATCCGCGATACCTTCCAGGCTGCGGCTGCCGAAATGGAGGGTGCTGCTATTGCCCAGGCCGCAGCAGCCAATGGAGTGCCTTTCGTAGTAATACGTGCGATATCTGATCTGGCGGATGGCACGGCCACCGAATCGATTGATGAATTTGAGCAGCAGACTGCCGATATCTCCGCCGCTATCATCGTCGAGATGCTGAAAAGACAGAAATAAACCGCCTGATAAATAAAATTCTTCCGGATGGCAAGACTAAACTGCATCCGGAGAAATTTTTGTTTATAGTTTAATTATTGCTGTCAGCATTATCGTTATCATCGTACTTTTGCAGAGCCCGGCTCAGTGAATTATTCAGAAATGCGTCCTTCAGACTGGCGTTGGATACGTGGGTATAGATTTGTGTAGTCTGCAGCGTCTCGTGTCCCAGAGCCTGCTGAATAACGCGGATATCGGTATTGGCGTTCAGCATATTGGTAGCGGCAGTATGGCGCAGCTTGTGCGGGGAAAGACGCGATGAATCCAGCCCGGCCATCGCAAAGTATTTTTTGACCATACGCTCGATCGCCCGGTGAGACATCCTCATACCTTTCTGGCTGATAAAGAGAGCCTTTTCTCTGGTGTCCTTGGGCTCGGTGCGCTTATCAAGATAGGCACTATAGGCCTCGGCGCAGATATCCGGCAGATATACGGTGCGCTGTTTGCTGCCTTTGCCGGTGACGACCAGTACAAGCTGTTCACCGGCGCTGAAATTACCACGGATATCATCAATATTGATACCGACCAGCTCATCTATACGCAGCCCGCAAAACATAAACAGGGTGATGATCAGATAATCTCGCTGCAGGTTTTTATCGAGCGAACGCTGTACCGTTTGCAGCAGCTCTATACATTCTTCCTCGGTCAGGAAAACCGGCAATTTGCGCTTGAAAGTAGGGGATTCGACCATTTCGCAGGGATTATCCTCCAAACGGTAGGTTTTATAGCACATATAATCGAAGTAGGTGCGGATAGCTGCCAGCTTGCGCGCTCTGCTCGGTGCGGCCAGGCCGCGATTGCTGAGGAAATACAGATAATCCGCGATATCTATGCGGTCGATCCGGCGGATATCAGCGATCGTCAGATGCATATAGGCATCGAGAGTTGCCGGCTGCTGCAGCAGTTCATCATATTTTGCGACGTTTTTTTGCAGGGTATCTTTGTGCAGGTAATAGATAAAAAACGAGCGCAGATCTATCGAGTATTCATACACGGTATTGCGGGATTTGTTTTTAATGCCGATCATATAGCTAAGGAAATCCTGCACGACCTGCGGTGCGGCTACCGGCTGTTTGTGGTATTGTGTCATTGTCAATATGTCCTTGATTAATTTTGGTATTTGATGCAGCTTGCAATATAAAATATGGCTGATGGCGATTTGACGTCTATGTGTGATAATGCGTTTATGTATGTCAATAAGCTGAAAACGGCTGATTTGGATATGGCTGCGTAAAATCCATATCTGTCGGCTAAAGCATACATAAGTGACAGATCACGCTGAGATTGACATTAAGATATACGGATTATTGATAGCTTAACTGTGCTCGTTATGCAGCGACATCATACTATCGCCAAAGCGCATATTACTGTGTTTATTATAAACCACTTTTCTATACATGTCAATAACGCCGCAAAAAATTCATTTTGCGGCGTTGTGCGTGTCGGTATTAAATTCAATAGTTGTTCCGGCGGAATTGTGCATTATCAGAATATATGCAAAAGCCGTACCCAGATTGCAGCAAAGCCCTACCGGCACTCAGGTTTTATTCAATATTTGACTTCAATCCGTAATAATGATATAATAATTAGCTGTGCCGGAGTAAGAAAACTTTACTCCGGAGGCAATAAATCCCCAACTTTTTCGAGGAGGTATATGGATATGCCGCAAAACGATTTTGTTGTTACTATCGCCCGTGAATATGGCTCCGGTGGTCGTTTGATCGGCCGGAGATTGGCTGAGCTGCTGGGTGTGGATTTTTATGATAAAAATATTATCTCTATGGTTGCCGAGAAAAGCGGTCTTTCGGAGGAATTCCTGCTGCACAATGACCAACACAGGAAACGACCGGGATTTC
>JAFQHB010000205.1 GCA_017398165.1 Bacillota bacterium | reverse complement strand
GTGGCGCTGAATCCGACGGTGAATGAATATCTGAACGCTGAATACAGCTTTGGCCGGATAGTGGAGCGGCTGGGGGAGATTTTTGATTGCATATTCCCCTATGATGATTTTTTTGAGGACGATAACGAGGATGTGCCCGCTGCTGCCGTGCCGGCCGAACAGGCTGTGCCCTCGGAGACAACGTACTGGAATTAACGGTGCTGCAGAATGTTGGCCGGGCTAAAAAATTATACGTAGCAATTATACGTAAAACACTGGAGGAAATTTTTGATGTCGATTATGGGTATGCGCGAATGGCTGCGCAATAACAGGAACGTTATGCTGATTATTTTTGTTTTGCTGCTGGTGGCTTTGCTGATTACTTACGGTCAGTTTGGGCAGAGCAATTCTTATTCCGAGGCCGATTATGAGGCTATGATTGAGACTGCCCGCGAGGCTTATAATGCCAACCCGCAGGATGCAAACGCCGTCTATACTCTGGCACAGGCGTTGGGTGCTTATGCCGGGTATCTGACCGATCAGGATGCTGACCGCGAACGTATTGACGAGGTAGATCTGGAGTCGGTAAAGTATTATGATGAATATTACGGGCTGATGCTGGAGCAGGCCAAGACTGCCTACGAGACTGAGCCGACCTACAGCAGTGCTGCGATGGTGGCATCTTATTTGAATGCACGTATCAGGGCGGCATCCTATCTGGAGGATGTGGACACTACCGCCTGGGCTGAGGAATCCAACGAGTGGATGATCACTGCTATGGAGCTGCGCCGGAATGAGGCCGAGACTGCTCTGCAGGCTGACCCCACCAACCCCGCATTGTTGGCTGATATGGCTGATGTGAAGGCTTCGTTGGCTTATTACAAACACGAGAAGGACGAAAGCGTGGATATGAACGCTGCCTATGCCGATGCTATGGCGTTGGTATTGCAGGCATTGGATAATTGCCCGGAGGATACCCCGGCAGCCGATATATCCGGTTATTATCTGAAAGCCGCCGGCTATGCACAGAATATGGAGAACACTGCCGAGGCCGAGCAGTATTGCCGTCTGGCGGTGGAGGCCGATCCCACCAGCTATAGCGCGCAGGTATCTCTGGCATCTTTGCTGACGGGTGAGGCACGCTATGCCGAGGCCAAAACCCAGCTGGAGGACTATCTGGCCACCCTGGATAAGAGTGATGAGAATTATGCCAATGTAGAGAGCAGCATTGAGTATCTGCAAATGATGATGGATGCCGCTGCTGCTGATGAAGATGAAAATGATGATGAGAATGAGGGTGAAGATACTGATGCCGGTACTGCCGCAGTCGAGGCACAGTAAGGACATCCGATAATTCATAAGGTATGTAAACGCGCGTGTGCCGGGCAATCGGCTGCGCGCGTTTTGCTGTACCGGGGGTGATGGCGGTATATGGGGGATGGTGTCGGTATAGAGGATTTTGGCAGAAATTATGGTTTGGGGCTTTACAAATCCGGCTGTAAATGATATAATATTAGCACTTTGCGGGTGTAGTTTAATGGTAGAACGAGAGCTTCCCAAGCTTTTGGCGAGGGTTCGATTCCCTTCACCCGCTCCATACAGAAAGACTTGCGTTGGCAAGTCTTTTTATTTTGGTCAGTTTCAATGATATTCGTTCCTGTTCGGAACGGGTGATATATCTGCTGTGCAGATCAACAGGTTTGTGTCAGAGCTTAAAATCATACGGAAAACCTGCAAAAATATCTTGGGGCAATACATATACATAAAAGAATGGGAGACAGTCGTGGGTCATACAGGTGGCTTGCGGCTGTCTCTTTTTAGCGATTTTGGCAGATTTGGGGAGCAATATGTGGTATTTATTACCGCTGACAGCCTGCTTATGCCCGGTGGGGTTGAATTATGCAGGGTAAGTATGCTAAAATAAATTAAGTGTATATTTTGATGCTGTGTATATAGTGGTACGCAGGTCATAGTCTGGTGTTTTGTGATAAGGAGTTGTTTTATGCGTAGAAACTGGTATTTGAGGCCGCTGCTGATGCTGCTGGCCGTTATGGTGCTGTTCCGGCCGTCTGTGGTGTGGGCGGCGGATGATTATGTGCTGCTGGAGGATGGCAATAACTTCACTGTAATAAACACGGTGGATGTGGCCAATCGCAGCGGCCGTCCAATCAAATCTATCTACATACGGGTGCCGCTGACCTCTAACGAGAGTGTGCACTGGCAGGAGGTACTGGGGGAGGAGTTTTATCCCCAGCCGCAGACGATCGAGGTCGCTGAGGATGGCAGCCGCACGGCGGTATATTACATAAGCGAGATGCAGGCGGGTGATAAGTTGCAGTTGGTGCATCGTGTGGCGGTGCGTAATTATTGCGTGAGCTATGATGTGAGCGGCGCCGGTACGGCGGAGATACCGCAGGAACTGTCCGTATATCTGCAGCCATCGGCTGATATCAACTCCGATGCGCCGGAGATCGTGGCTTTTGCCGGGCAGGCGGTGGCTTCTTCGGCCAATCCGTATCTGCAGGCACGGCTGCTTTTTGCGGCGGTGAACGAGCGTATGACCTATGATAACAGTCCCCGCTCCAATCATTCGGCGTTGGCAGCCTATAATATCGGCAGCGGCAACTGCGAGGATTATGCCAATCTGTACGTGGCGGCGCTGCGTGCGGTGGGCATCCCGGCACGGGTGTGCAGTGGCTACCTCTACGGCGAGGAAGCGCGTACGAACAGCAACTATCTCAGCGATAGCGGCCATATCAATGGTGCTATGCTGCGCCATAACTGGGTGGAATTTTATATCCCGGGGACAGGCTGGCTGGTAGCCGATCCGACCTCGGCCAATATCACCGATCATACGCAGGATACGCTGGTGGATTGGGATCATTTTGCCCGTATCCTGGATAGCGGCCGGCTGGTATATACCTGTGATTACTTTCCGGATAAAGATATCATAAGCTACGAGTATCAGGGGGCGGCGCCGCTGCTCAATTATACTTCGGAGCTGGCGCTGTATTCGGTAGTGCTGCCGTTTAGTGATCTGGCAGGTCATTGGGCGGCGGAGAGCGTGCTGGGTTTGTATTATCACACGCCGCAGGTATTGCGCGGTGTATCGGAGAATTATTTCGGTGTGAATCAGTATATGACGCGCGCCGAGCTGGCAACGATGCTGAATCGTGTGCTGGATGACGTAGCGCCGCTTGCTTCCTGGCCGTATGTGGCATATTCTGATCTGTCCGGTACGCATTGGGCGTATAATGAGATCAGCAAGGCGGTGGCCCGTGGTATCCTGACTGGTTATCCCGATGGTACGGTGCGCCCAGATGCGCTGGTGAGCCGTGTGGAGGCGGCAGTGATGCTGAGCCGCGTGATCGGCGGCAGTGCTGATGACGCCGACCTGCCTTATAACGACCTGCCGGCGGTGGGATATGGCTGGGCGCGGGATGAAGTGGCTAATCTGCACTCCCTCGGTATTATGAACGGTATCAGGGCGGATAAATTCGCCCCGCAGCAGCTGATGACCCGCGGCGAGGGTGCGGCGGCGGTCTATCGCTGGCTGAACAGCCCGGTTTATTATGATCGTTACGATTATTGACGGGATGTTTTTGATAGTGACGATCAGTATATGAGATAACAAAAGCAGTAATTTAATACAGGAGTGATGAAATATGGATAATTTCACGTTCAAAAGCCCGACACAATTTATTTTTGGCCGGGGTACGCAGACCCAGGTCGGTAAATATGCCGCTCGCTGTGGCGCGAAGAAAGTAATGGTGCTCTACGGTGGGGGCTCGGCTGTCCGCAGCGGTTTGATCCAGACGGTAGCGGAGTCTTTGGATGCTGCCGGTATTGATTTTATTATGGCAGGCGGCGTACAGCCCAATCCCGTCAGTTCCTTTGTTTATGATGCTATTGCCGCAGCCCGTGAGGAAAAGGTAGACTTTATGCTGGCTGTGGGCGGCGGCAGTGTTATCGATACTGCCAAGGCTGTGGCTGCCGGTGTGGTATATGACGGCGATTTTCTCGATTTTTACCGCGGCAAGCCGGTGAAGGAGGCTCTGCCGGTGGGCGTGGTGCTGACTATCTCGGCGGCGGGCAGTGAGGGCTCGCCCAATACCGTTATCACTGATGAAAGCACTATGATCAAAAAAGGAGCCAGCGGTGATTGCCTGCGCCCGGTGTTCTCTATCCTGAATCCCGAGCTGACCTTTACCCTGCCCAAATACCAGATCGCCTGTGGTATTTCGGATATGATGGCGCATATTTTCGAGCGGTACTTCACCAAGACCCGGGATAATGCCGTGACCGACCGTATGTGCGAGGGTCTGCTGCTTGCCATCAGGGATTCGGCGATGCGCGCTATCATCGACAGTGAGGATTATGAGGCGCAGGCGGCGCTGATGTGGGCCAGCACTCTGGCGCACAACAACATCTGCGGTGTAGGACGCGAGCAGGATTGGGGCAGTCACGCTCTGGCGCACCAGCTTTCGGCATTGTTTGATGCCGCGCACGGTGCGGCTCTGGCGGTGGTCTTCCCGGCGTGGATGAAGTATTGTATAGACGAGGATGCAGAGCTTTTCGCCCGTATGGCCGTGAACGTATGGGGTGTGGAGCCTGCTGAGGATAAAAAGGCGGTTGCTCTGGCCGGTATCGAGTGTTACATAGACTTCCTGCGCAGCATCGGTATGCCGACCACTCTGGCACAGCTCGATGTGGAGGAGAAAGAAATCCCGCGTCTGGTAGAGCTGCTGTTTGCCGCCGGTGGTGCGGGACGCTTCAAGAAGCTGACGCCTGCCGACGCCGAAGCCATCTACCGTCTGGCATTGTAATATGTTTGCCGGGGTAGTTATCAATAAGAAAACAGCGGCGCTGAACCGCATCTTTCACTATCAGGTGCCGGAGGATATGCCGGTGCAGGTAGGGCAGGTAGTGGAGGTGGAGTTTGGTCGCCAAAAGCTCGAGGCTATCGTCATTGAGCTGGTGGAAAACATAGATTATCCCGTAGAAAAAACCAAGCCGCTGCTGCAGATATTGAATTTGCAGCAGCTTTTTGGCAGTGACCTGCTGGAGCTTTCGCAGTTTGCGGCAGATTATTATCTGTGCAGCCGTGCCAGCTTGCTGCAGGCGATGCTGCCGGCCGGGATGTATCTGACGGGCAAAATGCCGCGTTCCCGCATCGTGCGGCGGGTGCGGCTGGCTGATAATGCCGACGTATCCGCTCTGCGCGGCGCCAAACAGCGGCGGGTAATGGAGCTGCTGACGGCAGCGGGGGGCAATATGCTGCTGCCGCAGCTTTTGGAGCAGGCGGAGGCAGCCTGGCCGACCGTAAAAGGGCTGGCGGATAAGGGGCTGCTGGTGGTGACGGAGGAGACCGAGTGGGATGACGGTACTGCCGCACCGCTGCTGCCCAAGCATAAATTGACGCCGCTGCAGAGTCGTGTGCTGGCCGAGATACGCGAAGAATTTGCCGGGGAGGGTCGCCCGGTGCTGCTGCATGGCGTGACAGGCAGCGGCAAGACCGAGCTTTACCTGCGTCTGGCGGAGGAAACTCTGGCGCAGGGGCGGCAGGTCATCGTGCTGGTACCCGAGATCGCGCTGACGCCGCAGACAGTACGGGTCTTTCAGCAGCGTTTCGGCAGCGGGGTGGCGGTGCTGCATTCCGGCCTGACGGCTACCGAGCGGCGGCAGGCGTGGCTGGGGATTGCTGCCGGGCAGTATCGGATGGTGATAGGTGCGCGGTCGGCTATATTCGCGCCGGTGCCGTGTCTGGGGTTGATCGTGATGGATGAAGAGCACGAGGAATCCTACCGTCAGGATAATGCGCCGCGATTCCATGCCCGGGTACTGGCCGAGGAACGCTGCCGCCTGACCGGGGCACATCTGCTGCTGGGCAGTGCCACGCCGGATGTGGAAAGCTATCACAAGGCGCGTATCGGCAAATATCGTCTGTGTGAGCTGCCGGAGCGTGTGAGCGGCCGTCCGCAGGC
The DNA here is from genome assembly GCA_017398165.1 of Bacillota bacterium. Taxonomy (GTDB): domain Bacteria; phylum Bacillota; class Dehalobacteriia; order UBA4068; family UBA4997; genus Avidehalobacter. Next base: position 1,060 of record JAFQHB010000205.1, on the reverse strand, counting down.
CGAGGTACACCTGGTGGATATGAGTCAGGAGTTTCGCCGTGGTAATAACAGTATTTTCAGCCATCTGCTGCAGCAGAAGCTGGTGGACAATCTGCGTGCCGGAGGGCAGAGTCTGCTCTTTTTGAACCGGCGGGGGTATCAGTCTTTCGTATCCTGTCGGCATTGTGGCTATGTGGTGGAGTGTCCGCACTGTTCGGTAGCGATGGCGTATCATACCGGCGAGGAAGTGCTGAAATGCCATTATTGTGGGCAGACTGCGCCGCTGCCGAGGCAATGCCCGAGCTGCGGCTCGCCAGCTATCCGGTATTTTGGTGCGGGCACGCAGATGATCGTAGAGGCGGTGCGCCGGCTGCTGCCCGGGGCGCGGGTGGCGCGGCTGGATCGCGATTCGACGGCTGAGCGCGGCAGCTACGAGCGTATTTATCAGGCTATGCTGGCCGGGGAGATAGATGTGCTGGTAGGCACACAGATGATCGCCAAGGGGTTGGACTTCCCGAATTTGACGCTGGTGGGTGTTATTGCAGCGGATATGGCGCTGAATATGCCGGATTTGAAAAGTGGCGAGCGGGCGTTCCAGCTGACCACACAGGTGGCAGGGCGTGCCGGGCGGCATCGCCGGGGCGAGGTAGTGGTGCAGACCTATCAGCCGCGTTCGGATATTTTGCAGGCGGCCTGCCGTCAGGATTATCAGGAGTTTTATCAGCGCGAGATACTGCGGCGCAAGCTGGCCGCTTATCCGCCTTTTGCGGCGCTGCTGCGTATCGTCATCAGTGCCGGTAATATGGCCTCCGCCATTGAGGTCGGCCGGGCGCGGGCGTGGCACATCCAGCAGCAGCTGGAGCAGCAGGGCGCAGAGGACAAGGTGGTCTATTGGGGGCCGAAGCCCTGCCCGCGCGCCAAAATCAAGGATCGCCACCGGCTGCAGATCGTGCTGAAATCCGAAAGCCTGCCGCTGATACGCGAGATCGCGGCGCAGGCTGCCGCGCGGGTGCGTCTGCCGCAGGATTGCAATCTGGTGTTGGATGTCGAGCCGCTGAATATCTATTGATCGATGGTGGAG
>JAFQHB010000018.1 GCA_017398165.1 Bacillota bacterium | reverse complement strand
GTCTAATACAGCTAAAAATAAATCATAACAAAAGGTGTGAGCTTTATGCACAATATCTTCCGTTTATCTTTATGCACTCTGGGTGTGGCCTCGCTGCTGTGTCTGGGTGGCTGCGGGAAGGATGTGTCAGAGTTCACGCCTTTTGAGATTTATCAGCGGGCCTATGCCGGACTCTCGGCAGAGCAGGCTGTCGCATATGACGTAGAGGCCTTTCTGGATGTGTATGGCAGCGCACTGGCCAATTCTTTGGGTAATGTGATGCTGGACGGGATTTCTCTGGAGATTAACGGTGATATCAGACAGTTCAAATCTGCCGACGCTACCTATGATATGGCGGCTGATATTGATATGCAGGTACTCTTTACAGATATCGGTGCCGACGCGCAATTATATCTGGCTGATGGGTATCTATATTGCTCGGTGCCGGAGGCAGATATTGCCTGTAAAATGGCGCTGCCGGATGAGGGCGGCTGGGAAAGCAGGACGCTTATAGTTGATCCTGCCATACTGACTGAGGATATGCTGGCTTCATCTTCCTTTGATTCGGATGGGGATACTGTCAAGCTTGTTTTGGCTGCCGATAAGATCAATGAGCAGATAACACTATTGGCGCCGGATAGTGCCGGGACTGTTGTTGTGGATGAGGCGTCGATTGCTGCCGAAGTGGATGAAAACGGCAATATGACCCGCTATAAAGCTGATGTGGATATGCAGATAGGGCCGGCGGATGAGGCTGCAGACATACGTCTGCAATTTACGGCTGATATCACTACGGGTGATGATATCGTGGTAGCTTTGCCGGATGATCTGGCGGCTTATGTTGAAATGCCGTTGCAGGATTATTGATTATACTGATGAATTACTGAAATTATCGAGGGCAGGGATGTGTGATGCATCCCTGCTTTTTTGTATACAGTTGCTGATTTACCGGAGATATTTTGTGTTAAAATGTCGAAAGTACTGCTCAATTATGATACAATACATTTATATAGTAATTTGATTAAATGCCGCAATAAAGGTGGTGGATATTATGCCGCTATCGGCACAGGCCAGAGAATTGAGGGAGCAGGAGCACGAAAAAGCGATGCAGCGTCGGCGGAGCTTTCTGTTGGGGCGCTGCATAGCCGGGGCAATCATTGTTTTGCTGCTTTCCTTTGGTTTGGGAGCCAAATATTCCGTTTATATCAACGGCTTGCCGGCGGAGGCTGTAAAAATCCCGGGTATTACAGCTGTGGCTGATATGTCTGCGCCGGTATCTGCGGGTAATATTGTTGTCGGGCTGAGCGGTACGGTGGCGAACAAAGGCTATTACAGCATCACGCCGGAGGTTTCGATGCGAGATCTGCTGGCTTTTGCCGGTACTGTCCGGGATAGTGATGTTTCAGCGATAGATTTTGCACATATACCGCAGCATGGCGATATGTATTACGTCCGTGCGCTTTCTGACCCGCTGGATATATCGCCGTGGCTGCAAAATGACCTGCAGACATCCCCGGCTGATAGCGACGGGCAGATATTGACCATTGAGCCTGTCAATATCAATACCGCCGGTCTGGCGCAGCTGATGGAGCTGCCGGGTATCGGCGAGGTAAAAGCGCAGGCGATTATAGATTATCGTATTGAGCATAACGGGTTTTCTTATAAAGAAGAACTGTTGGGAGTAAAAGGTATCGGGAACAAGATTTATGAAAGTATCATCGATCATATCACGGTGTAAAAAGCGCATAGCTGTTATTATCGAGGATATCGAGCTATTCCTGCTGTATGCGCTGCTTACAGCATTCATCGCCGGTATAGTGGTAGCGTCGATATGCGGATTCGATACAGCATACATCAGGCCGCTGCTGATAAGCGCCGGAGTGTTTACAGTCATTTGCCTGCTGCTGCGTTGGCCGGGCTGGCTGGTGCCGGTGGCGATGATATTGGGCTTTGGCTGGTACGGCGTCACCGCACTGCTGATGGACAGCTTTGCCGGGCAGCCTGATGAAGCCGTATTTCTGGAAGGGTTCGTGGTGGAGGTATCGGAGCGTGCCGAGAATTATTTCTCGCAGCTGGCCGAGCAGGAGGCATCCGGCTATAGCTTCGTGATGCAGTGTGAGGATGCGAACGGCTGGCAGGGCAGAGTAATGGTGGTATCCTCCCCAGTGCAGCCTAAAGTCGGTGACAGACTGCGGGTAGCCGGTATTGTTTATAAATTTACCGAGACTTATAATTTTGATCTGCTGCCGAACAATTATCTGCGTAACAACAATATCGCTGCGGCTGTCCGGCCAGTGCCGGATGGTATTACTTTTATACATTTGGCGGGTGCATCGCCATATGCCCTGGCGCAAACAGTCCGCGAGCGTGTGTTTGCTGATATGGCAGCACTGCCGGATATCCAGCAGGCACTCATCAGGGGTATGGCCTTTGGTGATACCGGGATGCTCACCGGGCGGCAAAGCAGCATATTGCAGCAGACAGGTATTATGCACGTTTTTGCTGTTTCCGGCCTGCATATTGGCTATATAGTCTTGATAGGTACTGCAGTGATGGAGTTTTGGCGGCCGAAGCTGCGGCTGCCGTTATGGACAGGCCCGCTGATAACAGCCGGATTGGTGGTATTCTTTGCTTTGGTGGTGGGGGCTTCACCATCTGTCCGCCGGGCGACAGTGATGGCTTTGGCGGCGTTATTCTGCCGGGGGATGGGCGTCAGACATCGTGCCGGTTATGCTTTGATAATCGCGGCTTTTATCTTGTTGCTGATGGAGCCGCTGTGGATATTCCAACCGGGATTTTTGCTTTCTTTTGCGGCGGCGGCCGGCATCGTGATGGGTTCTTTTTACCTGCGTCAGCTCATACCGTCACGGGTTTTGGCAATAAGCCTGGCGGCACAGCTGATGACTATGCCGATATTGGCGTACTTCTTCAGCACTGTATCGCTGATCGGTGTGCTGTTATCGCCGTTGGTTGTGGTTGCTGTCGGGTTTGTGGTGATATTGGCACTGCTGGCTATGCTGCTTTCGTTTTTCGGTTTGGCTTATATACCTCTGGTCGGTGCGGGCTTGTTGGCAGAGCTGATATATAAGGTGACAGAGATTTTTGCGGCGCTGCCCAATATGTTTACTTATACCGTGCGGCCATCTGTGGTGGTAATGGTGCTTTATTATGTACTGCTTTGGATAGCATACCGCTGCCTGAAAAAGGCTGAACTTATCACCTTTGCCGAAGAAATGCGGGATTACTACGGAGGCTCCGGATATGTACGTAAAAACTAATGATAAGAGCATCCCATATAAAGTAATTGCTGCGGTGTGCCTGATAATAGCTGCAGGTCTTTTGCTGCTGCCTGCCTGGATCAGGAACGATAGGGATTTTGAGCTGACAATGCTGGATATTGGGCAGGGGGATTGCTTTCTGATACGCGCGGATGGCCATAGTATATTGATCGATGGCGGCGGGCAGCCTGCGGATGCCACCGAAATGGCCGAAAACGTCGTGCTGCCGTATATGCGGACACTGGGTATAGACGAACTGGATATCGTCTTTAATACGCACCCGGATAATGACCATATCGGCGGGCTTTTTGCTGTCATTGATGAGATGCCGACAAAAGAGCTGTGTGTTTATTCCGGCTATGCAGACAGCGAGAAGCAGCAAAAGCTGCTGCGGCTGGCTGAGGAGCGTGCTGTGTCGGTGTCATCCGCAGCAGCGGGGCAGGTGTTTGCACTTTCGGATGATTTCACGGTGACAGTACTCTCGCCGCAGGCGGGTGAGCATTATACCGAAGATTCTTACAATGAGGGTTCGCTTGTTTTGCACATTAAGTATCGGGAATTGGATGTATTGCTGACGGGTGATCTGAACGGGGCCGAGATGATGACGGCAACAGACGGCCTGGATTGTGCGGATATTGATGTGCTGCAGATGCCGCATCACGGCAGCTCCAATAATTATAACGCCGAATGGTATGATAATTTTGCACCGCAGGCTGTGCTGGTATCGGTAGGGCGGGATAACAAATACGGGCATCCGGGCAGTGACGTGATCGATTATTGGCAGGACAGAGGTATCAGAATATACCGTACAGATCAGGATGGTGCCTGTCGTATAATTTATAACGATGATACATTATCTATCCATACGGTGTTGTGACAGACAGCAGGAAAACATTTGATTGTGTCGAAGAATTATTAGAGAAACATAGCCGGAAAGAAATAAATCAATACCAAGAAACAAATCAACACTATGAAAGAATTACATAAAGCTATACAGGAGCAGAATATTCGGCCGCTATATCTTTTTTATGGGACGGAGCGTTTTTTGCTGCGCCAGACTGTCGATATGTTGATCGAACAGGTAGCACCGGGGGATAATCCTTTTAATTTGGAGCGTATCAACTGTGAAACGGCCTCGATAAATGAGCTGATCACCAGTGCCAATACTCTGCCGTTCTTTGCGGAGCGCAAATTGATAATTGCCGATAACTGCCCGTGGTTTGCCAACCAAAAGAAGAATAAAAATCAGGATGACAGTGATGAAGAGCCTGCTGCTGAGCCTGATCTTGAGGCATTGTGTACTTATTGCAAAGATCCCGCGCCGACGACGGTATTGGTCTTTATAGCCGGCGAGACGGTAAATAAAGTGCGCCGTGTATACAAAGCCGCCGCTAAATCCGGCACTGTGCAGGAATTCACCGCGCTGAAAGGTAATTCGGCCATATTATGGCTGGATGAGCAGCTGCGGCGCTATGCCAGGAAAATGTCTGTACCTGCCAAGCAGCAGTTATTGCTGTATTGTGATTATAACTGTACTCTGGTGAATAATGAGCTGGCCAAGCTGGATGCCTATACATACGGGCGGGATGAGATAACGCTGGAGGATATCGAGGATGTCGTCAGCAGCAATCAAACTGCCAGCATATTTAATTTGACCGATCATGTGGTAGCCGGTGATCTGGCCAAGGCGCTGCGGGCGCTGGAGCAGGTAGTGCTGAATGATGCACCGGAGAGCATCATACCGCGTCTGGCCGATCATTTCCAGACATTATATATCGTCAAGCAGATGCAGCGGCAGGGCTATAATACCCGGGAAATGCTGGCCGCTACCGGTAAATCACATCCTTTTGTGATCGAAAAAGCCGGTAAACAGGCCGGTAAATACAGCGAAGCCCAGCTGATGAAAGCTATGGAGACATTACTGACAGCCGACAGGAAATTCAAAACAGGTGTCAGTGATATTATGAACGCTATCGAAACAGCGATCATTCAGATATGTTTGATGCTTGCCGCCAGACGTGGCAGCTAAGATCATATAAATAGTGCCTGAAACTGAAAGGGGAAGATAATATGTATACTTGCGCTCATTGTGCTATCAAGGCGTGCTATAACAATACCAAGGACAAAATGCCGACTAATTGCCCAATGCGGAATATGGAGGATTATGAAGGCATACCGGAGATGTACCACGAGGAAGAAAACCTGCGGATGTTTCAACATTCGGCCCAGATCGAACACGACGGCTATTGCCAGTGGAACAGAGTATATGAGACTATCGAATTCATCAAGCGTATGGGCTATCAGCATATCGGTATTGCTTTCTGCGTAGGACTGCAGCGCGAGGCCGCTATTTTTGACAAGCTGCTGCGGGCGCACGATATCAAGACTTCGTCCCTGATCTGCAAAAACGGGGGTTTTGATAAAAACGCCTTTGGCATACCGGATGAAAGCAAACTGAAAGGCTGCGGCTATGAGGCGGCCTGCAATCCTATTGCTCAGGCCAGGCTGCTGGAGAAAGCCGGTACGGATTTTAACGTGGTCATCGGTCTGTGCGTTGGTCACGATACGCTGTTCTTCGCCAATACCAGGACGCCTTTTACCGTACTGCTGGTGAAGGATCGTGTCACCGGACATAATCCTGCGGCTGCTCTGTATGGTTCGGAGGGATATTTCCGCAATAAATTTGGCCTGCCGCCCAAGAAATAAGGCAGCAGACCATTTGATTTAATCGGTTATTGATTTGATAGTGGCAGCCGTTTGTCAGGCGTGATCCAGCAGTTCTGCGAAATCAGCCCCGCAAACGGCCGCCAGATCCTGAGGCTTCAGAGTTATCTGCATTCCCAGTTTGCCTGCACTGACGGTCATCTGGGGCAGATCAAGTGCGCTCCGATCAATAACGGTGCGGAAGGCCTTTTTCATACCGATAGGGGAACAACCGCCTTTGACATAGCCGGTGACAGCGGTAATGTTCCTGGAGGGCAGCATCGAGACAGATTTCTCGCCCACGCTGGCAGCGGCTTTTTTCAGTGCCAGCTCTTTATCAACAGGGATAACGAAAACATAATTCGTGCGGCTGGCACCAACGGTGACCAGCGTTTTGAAGCACTCATTACAGCTTTTGCCGACGGCAGCGGCGACGCTGATACCGTCCATAAAGCCATCGCACTCATATGAGGTACATTCATAGGGGATTTTTTGTGCGTCCAGAGCACGCATAGCATTGGTTTTGGTTGTTTTCTCGTGTTTGGCCATTGTGTTATTATCAGCCTTTCATTTAATAGCATTTTTTAATAGCGTTTAGTATAATAGCATTTAATACAGCTTAAATAATATATTTTTTCCGGGAGGTTGTCAACCTTGAATCAAGCAGCTTCTGCAAATTATATATCTGATATTGCAGCCGGTGAGCATCTGACGGTGGAGGTAAGCGGCTATACCCATAAGGGACTGGGGGTAGCGCGCCATGGGCGCGAGGTTATATTTATCCCCGGGGCTTTGCACGGGGAAAAGCTGATGATCGAGCTGCTGCAGAAGCGCAAAGGTATATGGCAGGCTAAAATCCTGGAGGCTTTATCATCTTCCCCTGAGAGGATCGCTTCACTTTGCCCGG
>JAFQHB010000204.1 GCA_017398165.1 Bacillota bacterium | reverse complement strand
CATCAGTTGCTCCACTAATATCAAGATACCCTTTATTCTCGGTATCATTACCTGCATAACGGAACTCGTATGTAGCACTCATTACAGAATTCTCACCCTCACCGGTGGTAACAGTTTTTACCGGTGCGGTGCTTACCCAAGTTGTACTATCCCAATCAACCAGTTTCTCAAGCAGGAATACATCGTCAGCAACATAATCTGCGCCAAAAGCCTCTTTCAGCGCATCGATATCGCTAACCGTTACCAGCATGCGAACATAAGCATCCTCACTGCCATCTTCTACAGTTACAGTCGGATCTTTGTCATACTCACCACCAGGCAGCAGTTTGTAGCTATTCGCTTGCACTCGGTCACCGGTAATCTTCTTGCCGTTTACATCAACCTTTGCTTCATTCAGCGTAATATCAACATTACCAACAGTAAAGGTATTGGTTACCTCGTCATTATCGGTCAGATAAGCCATAGTGCCCATTACAGAGGCACCCACCAGCGCTGCAGCACACAGAGTCAATGCCAGCACTTTACGAAATTTTTTCATCGAGAATTTTCCTCCTTATTTGGTTTTTATATCAGGTAAGCCTTATGGCGTTGCCCTCGTTTAGTTCTCCGCGGTTTCATCCGCGGATTTTTTTTCGCCTTTTGCATTTTTGCGGCGTTTCTTCGGCTTGTCCTCTTCATCCCCGGAGAAAAGCTCCGGCAGCAGGATCAGCAGCAGCAAGATAGCACCGACCGAGATGGCGATATAGGTACCGGGCGGGTTCTGGATGTAGTTCGCCAGATAGCCCAGCTGCGGGATGGAGAATACCGGTGAGCCCAGCACGTTCTTGTAATGCACCGGCGAGCCGTCCTCGGCGTCGTTGGCATCACCCTTGGTACGGAAGCGAACCACGGTGGGGTCGTTCTCATCCGGCAGCACCTCGACAACACGGTGCGTGGCCACAGTGTCCTCATCCAGCAGGAATGTGATAACTTGTCCGGCCTCGATCTCATACGGATCGACGTCCTGCACATAAATCAGCGAGCCGGTATGATACGTCGGCTCCATCGAACCGGACAGCACGGTATAGACCTCCAGCCCCACCAGGCGCACGCCTGCCAGCAGCACCGCCAAAATAACGACCCCCGCCACCAGAATGCTGGTGAACACATCCCAAATCTTTCTGATGTTGCTTTTCATATTACCTTCCTTTTTTATGTGATTGAGCAGGCACTAAATAAAAAGCACCACAATGCGCCGCTGATAAGACCTCCTGCGACACGTTTTTTCGCAGAGTTCAGCACTCTGTGGTGCAATAAAATATAGAGTCTGGTACTTATAAATATAAGTAAAATTACCGGAATTGTCAAGTATTTACAGGTAAAAAGGGGGCTTGTCTTTCACAAAAATTTTACATTCAGGGTGAGAATTCAGCTTTTCGCCCTTATAATGCCAATAAATGATGAATTTTCGGTAACTTTGTCTATTGCCGATATGCGCGGTTGAAAAATTTCTTTACAGTTATAATAACTCATAACAAGCCGTTCGCGGCTAAGTGCGAATAAAGGAGGCAAAACAAAAATGAGAACAGGCGAGAAAACTTTTGCACTACCCAATATGCCCCACCGGAGCCGGTACACGCTCTGCCGGGCTCTGCCGAATTCCCGGGCGGATGTGCCGCCCGAGCACGATTTTGCGTATTATTGCGATGAATGGCTGGCAAGCTGCCGCAAAAGGCTGAAAGAATCTACCTGCGTGAAATACAGCACTATGATCGAGCTGCATATCAAACCGTGGCTGGGCGCGTATCCGCCGCTGCTGCTCAATGGCAAGGTCGTGGCGGCATTCTCCGAGGCGCTGCTCTATACCGACTCTCTGGCGCCCAAGACGGTCAAGGATATTCTGGTAACGCTGCGTTCTATCCTGAAATATACCGCCATATACTTCCCCAACGAGTTTCCCAGCATAGATATCGCCTATCCGCGCGATACCCGCAAGGAAATGCGTGTATTATCCCGCAGCGAACAAACGGTTTTCGTGCAGTATCTGCTGCATGATATCGACCCGTGCAAATTCGGCGTGCTGCTGGCACTGCTCACCGGCATCCGTATCGGCGAGCTTTGTGCCCTGCGCTGGCAGCAAATATCCCTGAGCGAGAACACCATCCGTATCGCGGCCACTATGCAGCGGCTAAAGGATATGGATGCATCTGCTCCCGGCAAGACCAAGATCCTGATCGGCCCACCCAAAAGCGACACCTCGGCGCGCACCATCCCACTGACTTCGCAAGCCGCCAGGCTGTGTGCGCGGATGCACCCCGGTCAGGACACGGCATTCGTCCTCACCAATCGTGAGTCATATATGGAGCCGCGCACGCTGCAATACCGCCTCAGCCGTTATGTGCAGGATTGCGGTCTGCAAGGGGTACTTTTCCACACTCTGCGGCACACATTTGCTACCCGCTGTGTAGAGGTCGGCTTCGAGATCAAGACTCTCAGCGAGATACTCGGCCATTCCACGACTACCATCACGCTTGATCGCTACGTCCATTCCTCCATAGAGCTGAAACGCCGTAATATGGAGAAACTCGCTGCCGTTGGACTGTAAACCGATTCCCCGCCACAGAGTGCTGAACTCTGCGAAGCCCATTTTTCGGCAATTTACATAGAGTGCTGAACTCTGCGAAGTCACGTTTCGCGGGAGGTTTATCAGCACGCATTGTGGTGCTTTTTTATTTAACGACTGCTCAAGCACCTGAATCCACTAAAATACCTGAAAAAAGGAAGGTAATATGAAAAGTAACATCAGAAAGATTTGGGATGTGTTCACCAGCATTCTGGTGGCGGGAATCGTCATTCTGGCCGTGCTGCTGGCGGGCGTACGCGTGATAGGGCTGGAGATATACACCGTGCTGTCCGGCTCGATGGAGCCGACGTATCATACCGGCTCCTTGATCTATGTGCAGGATGTAGACCCGTATGAGATCGAGGCCGGGCAGGTCATCACGTTCCTGCTGGATGAGGATACCGTAGCCACACACCGCGTTGTCGAGGTGCTGCCGGATGAGAACGACCCCACCGTGGTTCGCTTCCGCACCAAGGGTGATGCCAACGACGCCGAGGACGGCTCGCCGGTGCATTACAAGAACGTGCTGGGCTCACCGGTATTCTCCATCCCGCAGCTGGGCTATCTGGCGAACTACATCCAGAACCCGCCCGGTACCTACATCGCCATCTCGGTCGGTGCTATCTTGCTTCTGCTGATCCTGCTGCCGGAGCTTTTCTCAAACGACGAGGAAGAAAGCAACAGTAAGGACAAGAAGAAACGCCGCAAAGATGATGCAGGAGAAGAAACCTCCACGGATGAAGCCGCGGAGTAAAGCCCAAAGTCGCAAACAAAAAACAATATAAATAGTAGGAGGATTTTGCAATGAAGAAGTACAGAAAGCTTTTGACCACAGCATTGTGTGCCGCAGCGCTGGTAGGTGCATCAATTCTGGGTACGATGGCCTATTTCACAGATAATGACACCGTAACAAATACCTTTACTGTTGGCAATGTTGATATTACGCTGGATGAAGCCAAGGTTAATGAGGACGGCAAGCCTATAACAGTAGACAATGATAATACATCTACTGTTGTTAACCCTGGTGATGATAAGATATATGACGCAACAGAATTGTCTGCGGCAACTCGCGTCAAAGACAACGATTATCATCTGATTCCCGGTCATGTATACACCAAAGACCCGACCGTGACTGTTGATGCTAAGAGTGAAGATTGCTATGTGCGTATGTTTGTTACCCTTACTTATTCCAGCCAGTTGGATGCCATATTCGCAACCTTGGAAGGCAAAACTGCACTTGATGTTATAAATGTTGATTCCAGTAACTGGACTTATTATGACAATGTAGAAGATGAAACAAAAAATACCAGAACATATGAGTTTCGTTATGTTGGTAACAATGCAGAACCCCCAACAGGCATTGTTGCAAAGAGTAACACTGAAACAAAAATCCCAGCTCTGTTCACCACGATAACCGTTCCCGGTGAAATGACCAAGGAACAGTTGGCAACACTTATTACTACCAATGCTGACGGCGAAATTACCGATCAGTTCAAAATTTATGTAGTAGCTCAGGCCATCCAGGCTGACGGTTTCGATACCGCCGAAGAAGCTTGGGGCCAATTCCCCACTAACTAACCCAACCCAGTCTTTCACCAGACAGGCAGCACGCACGATTCGCCGTCTGTTGAAATAATTCTGCGAAAAATTCTTGCAGAAAGGAGGAACACAAAATGAAGAAAAAACCAGTTGCCCTCCTGCTGTCCGGCGCGCTGCTTTTGGGTTGTACCGTGGGTGGCACCCTCGCCTGGCTGACCGATGAGAGCGAAGCTGTCTCCAATACTTTCACTGTTGGCGACGTACAAATCGCGCTGGAAGAGACTACCGGCAACGAGTATAAGATGACTCCGGGCGTGACCCTGCCCAAAGACCCCACTGTGACAGTCAAGGCCGGCAGCGAGGATTGCTATGTGTTCGTAAAGGTGGAGAAATCGTCAGATTTTGATAAATATATTACCTATCAGATCGATACTAATAACTGGGCTCAGTTGACAGGAGTTGATGATGTCTATTGCACCACAGCTGCTGTAAGAGATGTTACGACTGACCGAAGCATCAAAATACTGCTTGATGAACAGGTGCAAATCAAGGACTCTGTCACCAAAGAAATGATGCAATCCATTACGGATGCCAACAAGCCTACCCTCACTTTCACCGCTTACGCCATACAGCTTAAAAATACCAATGACACCGAGTGGGATGCTGCCGCTGCCTGGGAGGCAATCACCAACCAACTCCCACCCAATAACTAAGCTTAACAAGTTCTACTTATGATAAAACACTACAAATTTACAAAACGAAAGGTTGTGCAAAACAATGAAAAAGAAATTTTTGTCCCTGACCGTAGCTATCGGTCTGCTGGCTACTGCTGCTATCGGCGGTACTCTGGCATACTTCACTGATACTGATGCAGAAGACAATGTCTTCACTATGGGTAATGTTTCTATTGATTTAGTCGAGAAACAGTATGACGAAGAAGATAAGTTGGTAGACTTTGTGGACAACAAGGAATTGATGCCCGGCAATCAAAACAAACAAGACAAGATCGTTACTATTGAAAACGATGGTAGTAATGATGCCTATGTTTGGTACGAGTGGCTGATTCCTGCTGCACTGGATTCCAATGATGGCTCGACTGGTACTAACAATGTGCTGCATGTAAATTCCTATGGCGCAACTTGGGATGATTACTACACAGACACAAAATATACTCTGCCCACAGATTTTACCAAGCCTACTGATATTAATAACACTTGGGACCATGATCCTGAGGAAGAAATCACTAGTCTGGGAGTAGGTCCTCAGGGTTACATAGACCAAGAAGAAATTGACAACGTTACCTACAACAAATACCTCGTTCTGTACAGAGGGATTGTTCCTGCCAAGACTGTGGATGGCAATGGTACTACCACTCCCGCTATGAACGGTGTATATCTAGATATGGATCTTGATACAGAGGTAAAAAATGGGAAAACAGTTTACACTTGTCATGGCCAAGAGGTTGACTATGATTTCTCTGCTGGTATCACTATTCCTGTTCGTGCTTACGGCATCCAGGCAGAAGGCTTTGATAGTGTTTATGATGCTTATAAAGCCTATGCTGCTCAGACTGCTACCCAGCAGTAAACCCACTGATTTAAATTGTGTGTACTACTGCAAAGTATTACATAAAGCAGCTCTCCCCTGCCCCATTTGGGGCAGGCTGCATGAGGGCATCCACCTCCATCACCCTCGGGCGTCCTCATGTGGCCTGAAATCAGACCATAACATACCTGCCGAAAGGAGCAAGGAAAAATGAAAAAGAAACTCTTAGTCCTCGCTGCGGCTGCACTCTCGCTCACCGTCGCAGTCTCCGGGACATTAGCATATTTCACCGACACCGGTATTGCTCACAACGTCATTACCAGCGGCGGTATCGATGTCGAGATCGAAGAATGGCAGGAAATGCCATCAGAGGGCACACCGGGCGTCCCTTTTGAGGATATTTCCGGCATTATGCCCGGCGGCAAGGTCAGCAAAATCGTCACCGTGGCCAATAAAGCGACCTCCTCCGAATCGTGGATCCGTGTCTGGGTGAATATCGGCATCAGCGAATCCGGCAATCCTATCCTGCATCCCACTATCAAAAACCTCCCCCTGACCATCACCAATGCAGCGGGCGAGGAGATCGATGTGGTAACGCTGGACTTTAATCTGGGCGATGAGCCGAATCATTGGACTCTGGGTGAGGATCATTATTATTACTACAATTCCCCGATTCAACCAAGCGAGGTTACCGAGCCTCTCTTTACGACTGTCAATTTCGCCCCGGAGATGGGCAACGAGTATCAGAACTGCAAGATTATGATCGACATTACTGCCGAGGCAGTGCAAACCGCCAACAACCCCATTCCCGAGAACGGCAGCGTTCTTGACGTTTGGCGTAATAAAAATGATCAGCCGATAGAAATTCTTCCCGCCGAACCCGAGACTGCTGCCGAAGACAACGAATAAGAAAGGAGATGTGTAACCCGTGAAACAAATCAAATTCCGTAAAATCGTGGCGATAATCCTGTGCATCTCTATGATACTATCGATGAACATCTGGGCCTACGCTGACGGCGATGAATCTGTTAACAGCGCAGACTCGGTGGCTTCTGCTGACGTTGATACTACTGATGACACCGATAATGTTGATGACGGCGAAGGCACTACCGACGGTGAGGATACTACCGAGGGCGAGACTCCCACTGAGGGTGAGACTCCCACTGAGGGCGATACTCCCACTGAGGGCGATACACCCACTGTGGGCGAAACCCCTCCCGCGGGTGAGCCCCCCACTGAGGATGAGACCCCCACTGAGGGTG
>JAFQHB010000203.1 GCA_017398165.1 Bacillota bacterium | reverse complement strand
TCAAACGGCCGATCAATGCAATTCCCTCCCTATCCACCTTTTCACTATCCACCTGTTCACTATTCACTGCTCACTTTTCACTATTTTCAGCAGCCTATTCGCTCAACCATTATTCTGCGAGCGTTTGAGCTGCTTCATACGCTGTGCATGATCCAAAATCTTCTTGCGGATACGGATATTCTGCGGCGTGATCTCCAGCAGGTCATCCTCCTGGATGAATTCCAGACACTGCTCCAGACTCATCTGCACCGGCGGCGAAAGCCGCAGCGCCTCATCCGAGCCGGCCGCACGGGTATTGGTAGCCTGCTTCTTCTTGCAGACGTTCACCACCAGATCCTCCGTCCGCGGCGATGCACCGACAACCATACCGCCATACACCTGCACACCCGCACCGATAAAGAGCGTACCGCGCTCCTGTGCATTATACAGGCCATAGGTGATCGATTCACCTTTTTCAAAAGCGATCAGGGCACCGTTGGCACGTTTCACGATATCACCCTTCAGCGGCCCATAACCATAGAACAAATAGTTCATAATGCCTTCACCGCGCGTATCGGTCAGGAATTCACCACGATAGCCAAACAAACCGCGGGTAGGGATGATATACACCATCTTCATACGATTGCCGATCTTCTCCATAGATTGCAGCTCACCCTTGCGGTTGCCCATCTTCTCCATCACCGCACCCATACTGTCCTCCGGCACGTCGATAGTCAGCTCCTCATAAGGCTCCTGCTTGATGCCGTCGATCTCGCGGATCAGCGCCCGGGGCGTGCTCACCTGGAATTCATACCCCTCACGGCGCATATTCTCGATCAGGATAGAAAGATGCATCTCACCACGACCCAATACCAGGAAGGCCTCGCTGCTGTCAGTATCCTGCACCCGCAGCGATACGTCCTTCAAAGTCTCCTTATACAGGCGATCGCGCAGCTGGCGGGATGTCACGTACTTGCCCTCCTGCCCCGCAAAAGGACTGTCATTGACCGAGAACGTCATCTCCACAGTCGGCTCAGATATCTTGACGAAAGGAATAGCCTCCACTGCCTCAGGCGCACATACAGTATTACCTATAGTCACGTTCTCAATACCGGAGAAAGCCACGATATCACCAATGGCGGCCTCCATTACCGGGTCACGCTTCAATCCGTTAAACTGATATACCGCCGTGATCTTGGATTTCTGCCTGACGCTCCCATCGTGGTAATCACACAGGACTATATCCTGATTCTGCCACAATCTGCCGCGCTCGATACGGCCGATAGCAATACGCCCTACATATTCGTTATAATCCACCGAAGATACCAATACCTGCAGCGGCCCCTCTTCATCACCCTCAGGCCCCGGGATATAATCCAAAATAGTATCCAGCAGCGGCGTCATATTGCTGGCCAGATCATTGTAATCCTTGCCGGCCACACCCGTACGCGCCGAACAGAAAATGAACGGGCTGTCCATCTGCTCGTCGCTGGCATCCAGCTCCATAAAAAGCTCCAATACCTCATCGATCACCTCATCCGGACGCGCATCCGGGCGGTCGATCTTATTGATAGCCACAATAACGCGCAGGTTCAGCTCCAGCGCCTTTTGCAGCACGAATCTGGTCTGCGGCATCGGCCCCTCAAAAGAATCAACCAAAAGCAGCACGCCGTTTACCATCTTCAGCACGCGCTCCACCTCGCCGCCAAAATCAGCGTGACCGGGGGTATCCACGATGTTGATCTTTACGCCGTGATACATCGCACTGGTATTCTTCGCCAGGATAGTAATACCGCGCTCCCGCTCCAGATCATTAGAATCCATCACCCGATCCTGCACTGTCTGATTCGCCCGGAAGTTATCGCTCTGCTTCAGCAGCTGATCCACCAGCGTGGTCTTACCATGATCGACGTGCGCGATGATGGCAATATTTCTCAAATCGTGTCTTTGCATATAATGCCGCCTCCAAAAAACTGCCTTGTTAAATTTTATCTGCTTGTCTCATACCCGGGCAATACCCGGGTCGGGCTGCCGCCGTTTCCCGGCACATTCTGCCCTAACTAAGTAATTATATTACAGCCACCGCCGCTTGTAAAGAGCCACCCGCCATTTTTCCCGCCCTCCCGCCAAAAAACTGTCCGCCGGGCCGAATCAACGCCTTTTGGCCATCAACATTTAGCCATCACCATCTAACCATCAATACCCCCAGCCACCCCCACCACACGCTGCCAATAAAAAACTTCCTCCCCGCACCAACATCCATCACCCTCCCTCCCCCCATCGACAGCCGCCGCCTCCCACATCCCACTCGTCATCGGCATACCATTTTTCCCCGCCTTCACACCACACCACAATTTTTACAGTATCCCGCCCCATTATCTCCCACCCGCCGTGATACTGCCCTTATCCCGCCCCACGGCTTGCATTTTACTGCCAAATGTGCTATAATGGCATTAACTTGTGGGCTTTTTGTGCAAAACATTGCCCCACGAGCTCCAAAGTCGATATTTGCGCGCTGCTTTTGCACAATATCGACAAAAATTTTTTTGAAGGAGGATTTATGCAGCAAGATCACTCCCCCAAGCGGTCGATGCTCATTATCGGAGGCGTCGTCGTGTCGGCAGCCATTTTTATGGCTGCAGCATTCGGCATGAGCGGCGATCCTGCAGCCATTTTGGTGGATGGCCAGCAGGTAGCAGCGGTCAAGGATGAAAAGACCGCCGCATCCATCATTGATAATTACCTCACCGAGCAAAGCACCGCACTCCAGGCCGAAGTCTTCTTCGCCGAGGACGTTACCGTTTCTGCGGCAGCCCCCGGCTCTGACAAGCTTTCCCGCCGTCAGGCGTTGGAGGCGCTGGATGAAGCATCCACTCTGATGCTCGATGGCGCCGTCATTCTGGCCGATGGCCAGACGATAGCTTCCCTCAATTCCGAAGACACAGCCAAAAAAGCTCTGGAATATCTGAAGCTCTCCTATCTGCCCGAAGATTCCACTCTTCAGGTGATAGACGCCAAATTTGCCGAAGATGTCACTGTACAGCCGACAGCAGTCTGCGTTGATGATCTGCTCGATCTCAACGAAGCCAAGCTGGCTATGAAAGGTCAGGACGGCTCGCCCGCCCCGATCACCGTCATCACCGTGCTGGAGAAAACCAAAACCGAAGACGTCCCCTACGAGACAGTCTACAAGACCGATCGCTCTCTGCGCTACGGCCAGACTCAGGTCAAACAGGCCGGTGTCAACGGCTCGCGCGAGGTCACTATCCAGTTGGTGCAGACCAACGGCGTCGAGACCGCCCGTCAGGAGATCAGTTCCAATCCCCTGGTAGCCGCAGTAGACGAGATCATTCTTGAGGGCGCGATGGTGCAGACGGCTTCCCGTTCCACCACCTATATGTCCGATTCCGGTATGATCTGGCCCACCACCACTACCCGCATCAGCTCCTATTACGGCGAGCGCGGCGGCGGTCACAGCGGCCTGGATATCGATGGCGAATTCGGCGATCCCGTCTGGGCAGCCAAAGCCGGCACCGTCGTTGCGGCAGGCTACAACGGCTCCTACGGCAACGATATCCTGATCGATCACGGCGGCAATGTCAAGACACGCTACTCTCACCTGCAGACCATCTGTGTCGAGGCCGGCGATTCCGTCGATATCGGCGAGCAAATCGGTACCGAGGGCAGCACCGGCAACAGTACCGGCAGTCACCTCCATTTCGAGGTCATCGTAAGCGGCGACAGAGTCAATCCGCTGCCTTACATCAAATAGTTTTCCAGAACATCCGGCGCGCCCTATCACCAAAAGGCCGCCACACAATAAAACAGAGCAGTACGTTCATTCGAAAGCGTACCGCTCTGTTTTTTTTTGCCTATATCCCCAGAATATAAAACCCATTATAAGCCCTCGCTGCCTCCAGCCATTTCAGCAGCTTCATATGATCTGCCGGCTTATCCTCCGTTATCCTCTTGATAATGTGGTCCGTCAATTCCGCAGAATAATAGTTGATTCCGTAAATATCCACTACCCCGCGCTGCAAATTATTATAAACTCCTCCGGCAAAAATCCGGCTGTACTCCCGATAAAAAGTATCATCATCCTTTATATACAGCGAATCATCCCGCCAATTCTCTATATTGCTGACAGCCACGATATCCTCTGTTGCCGTCCCCAGCGGCAGCCTGCAGAATTGCATCTCAATAAACGCCGATCCTCCCAATTTCCTGCGCTCCTGCTGAGATTCAAAAGTATAAAACAACATCATGCCACCTCACCTCTCACCCAATCAGCTCTGTTTGTAATTACCCGATCCCGGCCCATCATCCCCAGCCGGCATCATAATCCTTAATAATCCGCCCGCTATCTACTCCGCCAGCTCATCCTCACCCCAAATATGTACCACACACCTGGGCTGCTCCTGCCGCAGACCTTTAGCCTCGCTGAAAAGTCGCTGATTACGCCCCAATAGCTCCGCCGCCTTGGTTCGCTCGCTCACCTTGGGTGTTTCCTCCCGCTGCGGCGATACCGTCCCCCGCATCACCTCGGTCAAAAACTGCAAAATCTCCTCCGGCTCGGCCACTTCCCGCGCCTCATCGCCCCCATCTGCCGCTGTTGCCGCATCCCCGGCATCCGATACCGTACCATACAGCAGTTCTTCGATACGCCGCCGTACCGCTCCGTTCGCCATATTACGCCTTGCGGCCTCACGCCATTTGGTATACCCGGCCGCCCTTGCCGCCGCATCGGCATCCTGCATCTCGGCATACTTGTCACAAAAAACCTGCTGCTTCTCCGTCAATCGCACACTATCACCTCACAATTTTCTTTTGCCGACATCCCTGCCCACAGCAAAAATTCTCCACCGCTATCATACATCAACCACCACCGGACAAACAATGACCAAAAACCAGCAGCGCAGAAGTCCACACATCCCCCTGCGCTGCCGTTACTCTGCCCTGCTCCGTCACATCCCCACCCGATACAGCTCTATCCACTTCACACACATCTCATCACGCGAGAACGTAATATGCACACTGCCCTCCGGTGTCAATATTGCCATACTGTAATAGCTCATCGCCACAAACTCCAGATACGCATATCCCCGCTCATCACCGGCCGAGCCATACAGATCCTGCCACGCCCACTTCTTCAGCTCAGTATCCCGCGCCGGTATTCTGGCCAAGACACTCCCGATGCTGTCCCCGATCTTAATATCCCGGCAAATACTGGCATCCACGGCATCCTCGGTCACATTCATATTACCCAACACCAGCTCCCCGGAATCATCCCGTCCGAAGCCATACCACACCGCATCCATCTCAAATGAACAATATTCTTCATCCGGCGCCGGTTCGGCATACCCGGTCAGCGCCACCACCTCATCATACGTCATCCCACAACGCACACCGTTCTGCAGCACGAGCTCATCTCCTGCCACACGCTCGCTGTAATCAGTCACCCGCACGACCTCCGGCACCTGCACTTCATCTGCGCCACTATCGTCCCCCGCAACAATATCGTCCTCCGATACCACATTATCGCCGCCCGCAGCCTGTCCACCGGCCACAGCCTCATCATCAGGCGCACATCCCCCGGCCAGTGCTGCCACAATCACCAGCACACACAGCCACAACCACTTCTTCATCCACTATCCCCCCGCTTCCATAGAATATTTTGTCGGCCTTCATTCCTGTCTTTATTATATCAAACCCCTCACCGCCTGTAAATAAGCTGTCCCGCACCATTCCCCCTACCCCTCATCCCCCGATTTGTGCTATAATCATAACAGAAAATATCACAGCCCATAACACAGCTTATCACATAACCAACCTCTTAAAAGGAAGCGATACCCCATAACAACATACAATATTTACTTCAGCCCCACCGGCGGCACATAAAAGCCGCCTCTATCTGGCCGAATAACTCCGCCAAACACACCGGCAGCCGTCATTGATCGACGGCTGCCCTTTTTTTATCCGCGAAAAAAGAGCGATACCCACACCGGGTACCGCCCCAATAATTCCCATATAAAAGTCAGTCTGCAATCAACCTGCCGCCCTCCGAAAAACTTTCGGCACCAAAGCAGAAACTAAGCCACCACAGCAGCCAGCGCATCCAGAATCTCCTGCTCGATAGTCATATCAAAACCATCCACAGAGCAAACACGATCATGCGTTACGCCATCCACACTGCCTACTTCCACAGTCGCCGCAATAAAATCCCGGCAGGCAGCAAAGCCCGGCAGCACCTTCTCACCCGTCTGCTGCTGCAGTGCGGCACACAGACCATACGCCCCCCAGTTGGAAACACTGGCGATCACCAGATGGTCGACTTCCACCGCACACGGGGTCAGAGAAAGCTTCTCGCTGATGATCTGGCGCATATTGCCCATACCGATCTCGTTGCCGCCGTCACCCACACCAAAGAGCGGGATACCCTCGCGCCGTGCCAGATCAAACATAATATCCACCCGCGCAGTAAATTCATCAATGACCACACCGCGCATATTGGCATACACACCGTTGATATTGCGGCCGCAGCGCTCGATGGATACCAGCGCCACAGGCTGATACTTCGCCAGTATCTCAGCATAGACATCCGCACCGGCCTCAATATCCACATACTCCACAGCCAGCCCCGCCGGCTCAAAGAAATCCCGGCAGAAATGATCGGTCACGATAACCGGCTTAAAGCCCAGTGCTTCCAGTGCCTTGGCCAGTGCCCAGGTACCCACCGGGCCGTCAGTCTCGGCATACCCCGCCACATAAAAGCCGGTAGTCAGCAGCACCGTGCCGCGCTCCAGCTTCAGCAGCTCTGCCGCGATCCGTCGGCAATAATCCTCCGGCAGATACTCCCGCAGCGTCAGCATACCCCGTTTGGAATGACGCAGGATAACGTCCTCGATAGTCTCGCCCTGCTTAATGATCTGCACATCACTCATATCTTCCACTCTCCATTCCGGCTTTTACCCCAAACCGGCATTTTTTCAAATAATCTATCCCCAATTCCCGTCTTACCTGTCATCAGCGGGCGGGATATACCAACAGCAGCGGCGCATCACGCCAATTACCCGGTTACTTCCGCACGATCTCCGCCAGCGGCACGATCTCCACACCGGCCGCCGTCAAAGCCTCTCGTATCTTCTTCACAAAAGCCAGAGCTTTGGGACCATCACCGTGCACACAGACCGAATCCGCCTGCACCGCGATATCCTGCCCGTCCGCCGTGCGTACCACGCCTTCTTTCACCATCCGCAGCACCCGTGCGATAGCCTCGTCCTCATCCTCGATCATAGCCCCCGGCTGGCTGCGCGGCACCAGACTGCCGTCCGCCTGGTACCCACGGTCAGCAAAGACCTCGCAGGCAAAGCCCAGGCCGCACTCAGCCGCTGCTTTTTGCAGGCAGCTCCCGCCCGGCGCCAAAAGTATCAGCTCCGGGTCAAATTCCTGCACCGCCCGGCAGATAGCCTGCGCCATTGTCATATCCTTCACGGCCATATTATACATCGCACCGTGCGGCTTCACGTGCTGCAGCCCGATACCGGCCGCCCGGCAAAACCCTGCCAGCGCCGCCACCTGATACAGCACAGCATCGTGCAGCTCGGCCGCATCCATATTCATATTGCGCCGCCCAAAGCCCTGCAGATCAGGAAAGCCCGGATGCGCTCCTGCCGCCACCCCGGCAGCCCTGGCCAGCCGTACCGTCTCGGCCATCACCGTCGGGTCCGATGCATGAAAGCCGCAAGCCACGTTGGCCGAGCTCACATACCCGATGACTTCCTCATCCAGCCCCAGCTTATAGCGGCCAAAGCTCTCGCCCAGGTCACAATTCAAATCCACACAAAACCGTGCCTCACTCATAAGCCTCACCTCATATCGCTGCTTGTTGATATCACAGCTTTTTGCCCTGATTCTCTCAGTACTTCTTATCTTAATACTTCAGTCCTTAATACTTGAAGCCTTAATACTTCAAAGAAACGTTTTTGACGTCAGTTATCAGCATATGCCCCGGTGCATGGGTAATCACAATATCCGGCTTGCTGTTCATCACCACTGCCTGCGGCGTCACGCCACACGGCCAGAATACCGGCACCTCGCCCTCGTGCATCGTCACCGCATCACCAAAATCCGGTTTGTTGACATCCGCGATACCGATAGCCGCCGGATCACCGATATGCACCGGCGCACCGTGTACGCGCGGCATCGCCCCGGTGATCAGCGCCGCCCAGATAGCCTGCTCCGGCAGCATCGGGCGCATACTCACCACCATATTGCCGCTAAAGACACCTGCCGGCTCACACGCGATATTCGTCACGAACATCGGCACGTTGCAGCCTTCCTCGATATGGCGTACCGGCAGCCCGGCCTCCAGCAGCTCCGCCTCAAAGGAAAAACTGCACCCGATCAAAAAGCTGACGAAATCATCCTGCCAGAATTCCGATACATCAGTATACTCCCCGCGCAGCACACCCTTATCATACACGCGGTACTTCGGGAAGTCCCTGGCGATATCACAATCCCTGGCGATAATATTCAGCGCCCAGCTGCCCGCATCCGATACCTCCAATATCGGGCACGGCTTGGGATTGCGCTGTGCAAAAAGCAGGAAATCATAAGCCAGAGCTTTCGGCAGGATCACCAGATTAGCCTGCGCGTATCCGGCACACATACC
>JAFQHB010000202.1 GCA_017398165.1 Bacillota bacterium | reverse complement strand
GTGATATGATGGGTGGAGGGTGTATATATTAGCGGTGAGGCAGCTTGGCAAAAAATAATGCGCTGCCGGCAGGAAATATTGTTGATTAGTTTGTTGAATACGCCGGGTATTTATGGTAAAATGAATGTGTGCGTGTATTTATCGGTGCAGATCCGGGAAAGAGCGTATATCCGGCGGGTATAAACCGGATAACGTCGGTTTTTTATTGGTTGTAAACGGCATTATGCCGTAAAATAAAATTTAATAAAATAATAAACAAAAGTAAACGGAAGGGGCGCTTAATTGTGGTAAAAATTGCTATTAATGGTTTTGGTCGTATTGGCCGTCTGGTTTTCCGGGCTGCCTGGGGTCAGCCGGAGGTTGAGATCGTGGCTGTCAACGATATGGGCGACGCCAAGGTGAATGCACATCTGTTGAAGTATGACTCAGTACACGGTACCTGGGATAAGGCTGTGGAGGCTGAGGACGATTATATGCTGGTCGACGGCAAAAAAGTGCTGGTATGCAGCGAGAGAGAGCCTGCCAATCTGCCCTGGGGCGAGCTGGGCATTGATATCGTAGTGGAGTCCACCGGTGTTTTCAACGATGCCAAGAAGGCCTGTGCCCACATTACTGCCGGAGCCAAGAAGGTAGTGCTGACTGCACCCGGCAAGAATGAGGACGCTACCATCGTAATGGGTGTTAACGAGGAGACTTATGACGCTGCTGCACATCATATCATCTCCAACGCATCCTGCACCACCAACTGTCTGGCTCCTGTGGCCAAGGTGCTGGATGAGAAATTCGGTATTGAGCGTGGCCTGATGACCACCATTCATTCCTATACCAATGACCAGCGTATTCTGGACAGAGATCATAAGGATTTCCGCCGGGCTCGTGCGGCTGCCTGCTCGATGATCCCCACCACTACCGGTGCTGCCAAGGCGGTGGCTCTGGTATTGCCGCAGCTCAAAGGCAAACTGAACGGTTTTGCTGTGCGTGTCCCTACCGCTAATGTTTCGATGGAAGATCTGGTGGCCGAGCTGAAGCAGGAGGCTACTGTGGAGGAGATCAATGCTGTACTGAAAGAGGCTGCTGAGGGCCAGCTGAAGGGCATCCTGGGCTATACTGATCTGCCGCTGGTATCGGTGGACTTTAACGGCTGCCAGAATTCCTCCACCGTGGATGCACTCTCTACTATGGTGATCGAGGGCAATATGGTGAAGGTCGTTGCCTGGTATGATAACGAATGGGGCTACAGCAACCGCGTAGTGGATCTGGTGAAATATATTGCCGGCAAGGGCATTGCCGAGTAAGCAGAACGGTTGACATAAGTATCGGTCTTGCCTTGTAGGCCGGGCCGGTACTTTTGTTGCGTTGCAGGGAAATTTGCTTTTCCGGATATTAGTGAGGTCCGGAAAGGTGTACCGCTCCGGGGGTATTCTTGGGAGGGGTATTCAAAGTAAAGAGTATAAATCCAAATATGAGGAGGGCTGGCAAATGGCTCTGAAGGTGTATCACAAGAAATCCGTCCGTGATGTGGCGGTGGATAACAAGCGCGTGCTGGTGCGTGTGGATTATAACGTGCCCAGAGATGATGCCGGGCAGGTGACGGATCTGACCCGTGTAAACAATACCGTGCCGATGCTGCAGTATCTTATTAAACGCGGGGCGAAGATCGTGTTGATGAGCCATATGGGGCGGCCGAAGGGCGAGCGCAATATGAAGTACTCGCTGGAGTGTCTGGTACCGCATCTTTCGCGTTTGCTGGATACTGAGGTAAAATTCTGTGAGGACTGCATCGGTGATCGGGCCGAGGCTATGGCTGAGGCACTGGCACCCGGTGAAGTGCTGCTGCTGGAGAATTTGCGCTTTTATAAGGAAGAAGAAAAGAACGATGCCGAGTTTGCTGCCAAGCTGGCACGTCTGGGCGAGCTTTTCGTGTGTGACGCCTTTGGTGCGGTGCATCGTGCACACGCTTCCCTGGCGGCTATTACCGAGTATCTGCCTGCCGTATCCGGCTTTTTGCTGGAGAAAGAGCTGGTAATGATGGGCAAACTGCTGGATGAGCCTAATCGGCCTTTCGTGGCGGTAATGGGCGGTGCCAAGGTGAGCGACAAGATCGGCGTTATCAAGAACCTGCTGCCGAAGGTAGACCGTCTGTTGATCGGCGGTGCGATGGCTAATACTTTCCTGCTGGCATTGGGGTATAATATGGGTGCATCTATGGTGACACCCGAGCACGTAGAGATGGTGCGCGACCTGATGAAGAAAGATATTGAGAAGAAGATCGTGCTGCCGGAGGATCTGGTGGTGGCGGATGCTTTTGCTGCTGATGCCAGAACCCGCAACGTGACGGTGGATAAGGTGCCGGAGGGCTGGATGGCGCTGGATATGGGCAAACGTACTGTAAAGACTTACAGCGCGCTGATCAGAAACGCCAAGACCGTCATCTGGAACGGGCCGATGGGTGTATTTGAGATGCCTGCCTTTGCAGCCGGTACTGAGGGTGTGGCGCTGGCCTGTGCCAAATCCCGCGGCAATACCGTCATTGGCGGCGGTGATTCTCTGGCGGCGCTGGAGCAGGTAGGCGTGACGCATCTGGTGACACATGCCTCGACCGGCGGCGGCTCTACCCTGGAATATCTGGAAGGCCGTGTACTGCCCGGCGTGGAGGCTCTGCTGGACGCCAGGGAATAAGCGCGGGAGCTGCTGAATACAGTAAAAAAACGGGTAGAAAATACGTCGAAACAGAAAACAGGCAGACGTAAAAGATATATAAGTAAAGGATATATATATGGAAAACAAACGTAAGCCTTTGTTGATGGCGAACTGGAAGATGAATAAGACCGCCGAGAGGGCGCTTTCTTGGCTGACTTCTTATCTGCTGCTGACGGAAGGGCGTTCTCAGGTCGGTGATGTTGTGGTGTGTCCGCCTTTTACCGCGCTGTATGCTATGCATCAGCGTCTGGCGGAGGCCGAAAACATCAATCTGGCGTTGGGCGCACAGGATATCTTCTGGATGGAAAGCGGTGCTTATACCGGCGAGATCGCGGCAGAAATGCTGACCGAGTGCGGTGTGGAGTATGTGATCTGCGGACATTCGGAGCGGCGGCAGCTGCTGCAGGAGAGCAGCGAGATGATCTCGAAAAAATGCGGTGCGGCTGTGAGTGCCGGTATGACCCCGGTATTGTGCGTGGGCGAGAGCCTGAGCATCCGCGAGGGCGGCCTGACGATGGAATGGCTGGAGGCGCAGCTCAATGAAAGCCTGCGTTTTTGGGATAAAAAGAGCGATATCGTGATCGCCTATGAGCCGATCTGGGCTATCGGCACCGGGCGTGCGGCCAGTGCGGCCGATGCACAGTCGGCCTGTC
Source organism: Bacillota bacterium (assembly GCA_017398165.1). Lineage (GTDB taxonomy): Bacteria > Bacillota > Dehalobacteriia > UBA4068 > UBA4997 > Avidehalobacter. The sequence continues at coordinate 2,671 of JAFQHB010000202.1, read as the reverse complement.
TGTGTATCCGTAATTTCCTGCGTGAGATCGCGGGTGACGTGGCGGATACCATCCGCATCCTGTACGGCGGCAGTGTGACCCCGGATAACGTGGATGAGCTGATGACTGAGCCTGATGTGGACGGCGCGCTGGTGGGCGGTGCTTCGCTGCAGGCCGAGATCTTCGCAGAGATCGCGCTGACGGATAGATAAAGCGGGCTGAACGGGAGTAATGACGTGGATAATAATATGAAAAAAAAGCCGGTGATGCTGTGCATCCTGGACGGCTGGGGGATGAAAACCGGGCTGCCGGGAGATGCACTGTCATTGGCGAAGCTGCCTAATTTTGACCGGCTGTGGCAGGAGTGTGCGACCACCACGCTGAAGGCCAGCGGTCTGGATGTGGGTTTGCCCGCCGGATTGATGGGTAATTCGGAGGTCGGGCATTTGAACATCGGCGCGGGGCGTGTGGTGTATCAGGATCTGACGGCTATCGATAAGGCTATCGCGGACGGTGATCTGGCGAGCAACAAGGCACTGCTGGATGCTATGGCGGCAGCTAAGAACGGCAGCGGGCGGCTGCATCTGATGGGTTTGCTGTCCGATGGCGGCGTACACAGTCACTTCCAGCATTTGCTGGCGCTGCTGGCGCTGGCCAGAGAGCAGGGTGTGCCGGAGTGCTACGTGCATTGTTTTATGGATGGGCGCGACGTGCCGCCGGCCAGCGGGCGTGATTATCTGGCGCGGCTGACCGGCCATATGGCGGAGACCGGCTATGGCAAAATCGGCGTGATATCCGGGCGATTTTATGCTATGGACCGTGATAAGCGCTGGGAGCGTGTGGAGCGTGCCTGGCGGGCGCTGGTGCTGGCCGAGGGCAAACAGTGTGATTCGGCATTGGCTGCGATGGATGAGAGCTATGCTGCCGGTGTGACGGATGAATTTGTCGAACCGGTGGTGGTGGATGCGGCGGCTGCGCTGGAGGATGGCGATGCGGTGATCTTTTATAACTTCCGTGCGGACAGGGCGCGGGAGATCACACGGGCGCTGACCGATGCGGAATTTGACGGCTTCGCACGGGAGAAATGTCCCCGGCTGCATTATTGCTGTATGACGGAATATGATCAGACTTTTGATCTGCCGGTGGCTTTCCCCAAGACGCGGCCGGTGAATACGCTGGGTGAGGTGCTGGCGGCTGCCGGGATGAAGCAGCTGCGTATCGCCGAGACTGAGAAGTATGCCCACGTGACGTTTTTCTTTAATGGCGGAGTGGAGGAGCCGAACCCGGGTGAGGAGCGTGTGCTGGTGCCCTCGCCCAAGGTGGCGACTTATGACCTGCAGCCTGAGATGAGCGCGCCGGAGGTATGTGACCGTGTGGTGGATGCCATCGGCGGCGGTGAGTATGATGTTATCATACTGAATATGGCGAACCCGGATATGGTGGGGCATACCGGCATCATCCCGGCGGCGGTGCGTGCCGTGGAAACTGTGGATGAGTGTCTGGGACGCATCGTGGCGGCTGTTGCCGAGGCCGGTGGGGCGATGCTGGTGACGGCTGACCACGGCAACGTGGAGTGTTTGCTGGATGCGGACGGTCAGCCGGTGACCGCGCATACTACTGCGCCGGTACCGCTGATAATGGTGGGTATGCCCGGCAGATTGGCGGACGGCGGCGCTTTGTGTGATCTGGCACCGACGATGCTGGAAATGCTGGGTCTGGCGCAGCCGCCGGAGATGACCGGGCGGAGTCTGCTGCTGGCTGAGTAGTTTGGCCCCGGTGGGTGACGTCCGGATGCTGCGGCCTGCGGGTTGGCAGTGCCGCTGTGTGCGGGGCATTACTGCGCGACATTACATAGATAGAACTGAATTAAGTATATTGAGTTCTTTTGATGGGGTTAATTGTTGGCGAGGGTGGCAACCCTCAGTCAGCTTCGCTGACAGCTCAGCTAACGCACTCCCTGCGGTCGCCCTTGCACAGGGGAGCCTTGGGGAGAAGCCTTTTTATAGTCAGGTTTGGCTCTAATTTATAGATGGGTTTTGGAAAGACATATTATAATAGAAGAAAGTTGTGGAGGAGATCAAAAATGACCTGCATTATTGATGTAGACGCAAGAGAGATTCTGGATAGCCGCGGCAATCCGACTGTAGAAGTAGAGGTAGTGCTGGAGGATGGCTCGCTGGGGCGTGCCGCTGTGCCTTCCGGTGCATCTACCGGCGTACACGAGGCAGTGGAACTGCGTGACGGTGACAAGAACCGTTTCCTGGGCAAGGGTGTAAGCCAGGCTGTGGAGAATGTGCGTGAGATCATCGCACCTGCTCTGATCGGCAAGCTGGCTTTTGATCAGGTGGCTATTGACGAGCTGCTGCTGGAGCTGGATGGTACTGCGAATAAGGGTAAACTGGGCGCTAATGCCATTCTCGGTGCTTCGCTGGCGGTGGCTAAGGCTGCGGCTGCAAGCCTGGGTATGCCGCTGTATCGTTATATTGGCGGTGTGAATGCCAAGACTCTGCCGGTACCGATGATGAATATTCTCAACGGCGGCCAGCACGCAGACAACAACGTGGATATTCAGGAATTTATGGTGATGCCGGTGGGTGCTGCCAGCTTTGCTGAGGCGCTGCGTATGGGCGCCGAGATTTTCCATAATCTGAAGGCAGTGCTGAAGGAGCGCGGCTATGTGACCGCTGTGGGT
>JAFQHB010000201.1 GCA_017398165.1 Bacillota bacterium | reverse complement strand
GGCAGCGGTCTGCATGACCTGATGTACAAGGTGTATCAGATGCTGCAGGATATCCCGATGCCGGAGGCCATCCGGCAGGATGAAGGCCGTATGACCGTGGTGGAGGCCAAACCTGATTTTGTCATCGAGAAGCAGGAGGAAGGCCTGTGGCTGGTGACTGGTGAGAAGGTAGAAAAGCTGGTAATTATGACCAACTGGGAGCATGATGAGTCGCTGCGCCGCCTGCAGAATATCCTGACCAAGATTGGCCTGGATGCTGCGCTGCGTGATGCCGGGGCAAGGGACGGCGATGTGGTGCAGATTGCCGACAAAGAGTTTGATTATGCGGAATAAGCGTGCGATTTTTATGATAGCTGAGCTATTTGCGATGGTGTGAGGGGAGGAGTTACGTTGTTGGATATTACTGTGTATATCGGCCCGGTTATCGTGGGTGCGGTGATGCTGATTTCGCTGCTGGCTTTTGGCATCTGGGGCAGCCGGTCTATCCGTGAATCGGCAGAGAATGTGCTGATCGCCCGCAAGGAAGCGGCCGCAAATACTGCTGCCGTGCCTGCGCCCGTCGTGGATGATGGTGCGGCGGATGAATATGATCTGAACCTGCTGCCGGGTACCGAGCATTCCCGGGCGGCGGCTGACCAGCCGAATGACGAGCTGGTGTACGGCGGGTTTGCCCAGTCCTTCGTGGAGGGTGAAGAAATCGGCAGACAGGCGCAGCCGGATTATACCGAGGCTATCAGCCGCATCAAGGCAGATCTGGATGCCGAGGCAGCCCGCTATGAGGAAAATGTGGCGGAATCTGCCGAAAAAGCGGCTGCATCTGCCGAAAAAGCGGCTGCATCTGCCGGCGAGACATTACAGACGCCGGAGCTGTATGATGAAGCGGATGCTGATGACGCCGAGGGTGATAAAGGTGCAACCAAATTCTTCTCGGCGGAGGAAGCGGCAGAGCTGCATAATGCCGGTGCGGTTGATGCGGATCTGGATGCTGATGATGCGGCGGCTATCGCTGCGGTGGCTGCGGCCGAGGCCGATGCCAGGGCTATGGATGAGACTGCCGATGAGGCTATTGAGGATACGCTGATCATTACCGATCCCGAGGTCGCTATGCCGGATGAGAAGGCCGGTAATATATTGGAGGAAACACGGCTGATCGGCACGCCTGAGCCGGCAGCAAGCTGTCCCGTCGAGCCGGTGCGCTTTGATGCGGCGCCTGCTGCGGCCGGGCAATCGGATAATCTGATGCCGGAATCGCCGCTGCCTTTTGGCGGCAAGATCGCCTGGCTGGCCGTGCCGGGCTACAAGCCGTCTGAGGTGATCTCTGCGCTGCGGCTGGCGGAGATAGAGCCTGCCAACTGGACGGCCGGTTTGACGCAGGCGTATTCGTCGGATGATAAGGTTTTCGTATCACCGATGCTGGACGGCTGGGTGCTGGTGATCGGCAAGACGCTGTGGCGCAAGGCCGATATGAACCGCTCGGCTGAGAATATCGGCTGGCTGAAGGATGTCGGCCGGATGTTTGGCAACGCGTGCTTCTTCTCCAGTATGAAAGGATTGGGCAATCACGGCTGGGTCGGTATCCGCGACGGTGCTATCGTGCGTGCATACGGCTACAGCGGCGAGCTGCAGGAGCTGATCTGGCTGGTGGGCGAGCCTACCGAGGAGGAGATCGCTGTCAATCCCGGCTTTGCATCTGAGGTGCAGGAGCGGCGGCAGGGTGATTTCCGCCCGATCATACCGGATGAACAGATGGTATTGGAGCTGGCGGCGCGCTGGTCGATCGACCCGACCTTTGCCAGACAGCAGTATCCGGCGGATTATGGTTTCCTGGGGCGTGTGGAATAATACGGCGCGTGATGTGGAGGATATATGGGCAGTAAGCGTAGGATAGGCATTATGGGCGGCACTTTTGACCCGATACATTACGGCCATCTGGTGACGGCAGAGGCGGCGCGGCATCTGTTTGGGCTGGAGCAGGTGATTTTTGTGCCGTCCGGGCGGCCGCCGCACAAACGGGAAAGCCGGGTGACTCCCGCAGACGAGCGTTTGCAGATGACGCTGCTGGCTACGGTGAATAACGATAATTTTATCGTTTCGGATCGGGAAGTGCGGAGTAAGCGGATGTCTTATACTTATGATACTATGCGCAGTTTCCATCAGGAGCTGGGGGATGAGGCGGAGCTTTTCTTCATCACCGGTGCTGATGCCGTGCTGGAGATCATGCAGTGGCGCAAGATCGAGGAAGTGGCGGATTTTTGCTGCTTTATCGCAGCGACGCGGCCGGGGTATCGGCTGGAGAGCTTTCATCTTTCGCCCAAGCTGGCGGAGAATATTCAGTTTATGGAGGTCCCTGCATTGGCGATATCATCCAGTGATATCAGGCGGCGGGTGGCGGCAGGTGAGCCGATAAAGTATCTGCTGCCCGAGCCGGTGGAGAAGTATATTGCCAAGCACGGTCTTTATTTGGCGCAGGATGGCTGCGGCAGTAATTTTGCGGAAGAAAGCGTGGTAAAATAGATCATGCGTGATGATGAGATCAGACAGCGGCTGGAAGAGCTGGGGCAGCCGTATCTGGCAGAATACCGGGCGGAATATCGTCTGGTATCGGCAGGGCTTTCGGCGGCGCGGATGATACATTCGCTGGGTGTGGCAGCAACGGCGGCGCATCTGGCGGAGAAATTCGGCTGTGACCCGGCGCAGGCTTATCTGGCGGGGCTTTGCCATGATGCCGCCAAGGAGCTGCCGGTGGCAGAAATGCGGGCGCTGCTGCAGCGCTCCCCTCTGGGTGGGGATGCCGACGTGCTGGCTCATAAATCCCTGTGGCACGCACCGGCCGGCAGCATCTGGCTGGCCGATCATCAGGCGGAATATCCCCGTCTGGACGCGGCGATACAGAGTGCCTGCCTGTGGCATACTCTGGGCAAGCCGGCGATGACGCCGCTGGAGCAGATCGTTTTTATCGCTGATCTGATCGAGCCGGGGCGGGATTTCCCAGATCTGGCGGAGATACGTGCGGCGGCGGATATCAGCCTGACGCGGGGAATGACGGCCTGTATGTACGGTGTTATTCATTTCCTGGAGGTGCGGGGACAGTTCGTGCATCCGCTGGCTTATGCGGGATATGAGTATTATAAAGGCCTGCAATAAAATTTGCCTGTCAGAACGGGTACTACACAGGAAAAAGAGTCCTGAATCAGAGTCGTACAAATTACAGTTGCAATAGAAGAAAATTTTTGTTAGAATAAAGAATGTTTTTTATAGGGACGTACCACGTACGTTGCTTCGCTTGGTCGGGTCGGTTGATTTATAGGTCGGGCAGGGATGTATATGGGCGTATGGGTACGGCCGGTCTGATTATAAAGTTATTATAAAAATTTATCTAAGGAGTGCGGAATTTTGTCTGAGAATTTGAAAGATAGACTGAATGAAGAGATTGCTGCTATGGGGCAGGAGGAAACTGCGGAAAGAGATATGGAGCGTCTGGATTTTGATGCTGACAGCCTGGAGACGGCCGAGATCAACGTGGATGATCTGAGCGAGCTGGTGTATGCCGCAGCGGCTTATGGCTATGCCAAGAAAGCACGTGATATCGTGGGTATTGATTTGCGCGGTATCTCTCCGGTGGCGGATTATTTCCTGATTATGTCCGGCAGCAACCGTCCGCAGATCAAGGCTATCTGTGATAATATCGAGGAGAAGCTGGCGGAGCAGGGGTTGCGTCCGCTGCGTATCGAGGGCTACCAGGAGGCCGAGTGGGTGCTGCTGGATTATGGTATGCTGATCGTCCATATCTTTGCGGATGAACAGCGTGATTATTACAATCTGGAGCGCCTATGGGGCGATGCTCCGGCTTATCGTCTGGCTCCGGCGGCTGAGTAAGCCTGCGGGATTTGGGTGCGGTAGTTTTGCTGCAACAATTCTGTGGCGAATGAAATTGTGATCGTGAATTTGGGAGGTTTTGCGCTGTGCAGAAAATTCCTTTGGTTGCACTTGTGAATGATCTTTCCGGCTTTGGGCGCTGCTCGCTGACTGTCGAGATGCCGATATTATCCGTGATGGGGCTGCAGTGCTGCCCGCTGCCGACGGCTATATTATCCAACCACACCGGCTACGACAGCTATTACTTCCGGGATTTTACACCGGATATGCGTGCCTATGTGGCGGAATGGCAGAAGCTGAAGCTGAAATTTGCCGCTATCCATACCGGGTTTCTCGGCTCGGCGGAGCAGGCGGATATCGTCAGCGGGTTTATCCGTGATGCCAAAAAGCAGGCGGGTGAGGCTGCGCCGATGATTTTTGTCGATCCGGTGATGGGTGATAACGGGCGGGCTTATGCTACCTGTGATGCGGCACTGTGTGATTCGATGAAGAAGCTGGTGGCGCATGCCGACGTCATTACGCCGAATATCACCGAGGCCTGTCTGCTGTTGGGCAGGGAATATTGCGGCGAGCATCTGGATGAGGTGGAGGCGCTGCATCTGGCCAAGGAGCTGGCCGGGCTGGGCGCCAGGCGTGTGGTGCTTACCGGTGTGCGCTCCAAGGTGGGTACGGTAGCCAATCTGGGCTTTGATGCCGGTGCAAACCACTTCTATTG
>JAFQHB010000200.1 GCA_017398165.1 Bacillota bacterium | reverse complement strand
GGTTTTGTAGATGTTGTTAATTTGCAGCATCGCCTTTACCTCCCGTCATAGACTTTTTCAACGTGTTCAGGTAGGATTTGAATATCGGCAGAGCCAGACAGACGGCTACCGTCAGCGCGGTGAAGAGCTTCAGGTCGTTGGCACTCATACCGGCCTTCAGCACCAGTGCGATGATGACGCGGTAGGTGACGGCACCAAGCGCCATAGAGCACAGAGTGCGGGCAAAGGTGCGTGTACCGAACAGCACCTCGCCGATGATAACGGATGCCAGGCCGATAACGATGGCGCCGGTACCCATCTGGACGTCGGAATACGCCTGATTCTGGGCGATCAGTGCGCCGGACATACCGACCAGACCGTTGGAAAGCATAAGCCCCAGCAGGATCATAGTGTTGGTGTTGATGCCCTGTGCGCGTGCCATTTGCTGATTGCAGCCGGTGGCACGGATAGCAGCACCCAGCTCGGTGCCGAAGAACCAGTAGAGGAAGCCCGCCACCAATGCCACAAATACCAGACCGGTCAGCAGGATAGCGACGTTTTTGGTATTGATGCCCTGTGCCGCCAGTGCCTGTACCATACCGAGCTTCTCAATGGGGGTGAATACCGTATCGACATTGAGCAGCGCAATATTGGCACGACCCATAATACGCAGGTTGACGGAATACAGTGCGATCATAGTAAGGATACCGGCCAGCAGCGGCGGAATACGCAGCTTGGTATGCAAAAGAGCCGTGGCCAGACCGCAGACCAGACCGGCCAGCAGTGCCATAAAGGTGGCGACGAAAGGATTGCCCCCGCCGGAGATCCACACGGCAGCTACGGCAGCGCCGGTGACGATGGTGCCCTCTACCGACAGATCGGCAATATCGAGCAGTCGATAGGTGATATAGACGCCCATAGTCATAATGGCCCACAGCAGGCCGAGCGCCATAGCGCCTATGATGATATTAAGCATAGCAAAAGACCTCATTTTCTCCCTGACACACAGTTTGGCAAGGGACGGTGAAGAATTCTCCGTCCCTTGCCGTGTTGTATCAGAGCTTCAGCAATTATCAGTGGTTGGGTTTATTCGGCAGCTTCCTGGCTGGGATATACTACGTACTGCTGCAGATCCTCAGGAATGGTGATGTTGATAGCCTCGGCTACATCGCCGTTGATGCAGGTCTCAAACTCGGAGGAGCCCAGGATCGGCATAGTAGCCGGGTCGGCACCATTGACCAGGATATCAATAGCCATCTCACCTGCCTGATAGCCGATACCGTAGTAGGTGAGGCCCACAGTAGCCAGACCGCCGGATTTGACCATATTGGACTCGCCCGGGATGACCGGGATGCCGGCAGGTGCTGCTACCTGATTAACGGTAGGCATAGCAGATGCGAAGTTGTTATCGGTGGGAATGTAGATAGCGTCGCACTCGTCAATGATAGCGGTGACAGCCTGCTGGATGTCGTTGGTATTGGTAATGGTGCGCTCGGTGGTAGCAAGGCCGAGGGTGTTTTCGACATAATCCTTGGCGATGCTGCACTGCAGGATGGAGTTGTCCTCCGAAGAAGTATAGAGGAAGCCGATGGTCTGGGTCTCGGGGGCCAGCTGCATCAGCAGATCGATCTGTTCGGTGATGGGGTTCATATCGCTGGTACCGGTGATGTTGCCGCCGGGTGCCTCATCGGATGCAGCCAGACCGGCCTCGGTAAAGCTGGTAACAGCGGTAGCTACGATCGGGATAGTGGTAGTCTTGCCGGCCATAGCCTGGGTAGAGGGGGTAGCGATGGTAAATGCCAGATCTACTTCCTCGGAAACGAATTTATCGGCGATGGTGGACAGGTTGTTGGTATCGCCCTGGCCGTTTTCCAGCAGCAGCTCGATGTTTTCGCCGTCAACATAGCCGTTTTCGGCCAGTGCGTCGATGAAGCCTTCCTGAGCCAGATTCAGTGCCTCGTGATCCATCAGCTGCATAACGCCGATTTTGAACTGGGTATCGCCGCCGGTGGTGTCATCATTACCGGTGGTGTCGCCGCCGCAGCCTGCGAAAGCAAAGCACATTGTTGTCAGCAACGCCAGGAGTTTGAGAGATTTTTTCATAGGGATCATCCTCCAAGAATATATAATGGTTTTTTTGACAGAATGGCTTTAATAGAGCCGCAAGGGCTGCCCCGGCGCAGCAAAGGCATCTCCGGGAAAGGGAAGCAGGCATCTTACTGTTCTACTGATCTACCAGTCTGCTTATAAAGAGAATTATAGAACAAAATGGTGGTGATTGTCAACTGTTAAATGCCTGTATTGTCCGTATTGGGCATACAAAATACCGCCGCAGGTATAACGTGATCACCGTTATACTTTTCTGCTTGGGATGCTTTTTAGTTAAATAATGAGGTTTTGCGAGCAAATAGAGAGGTTTTGCGATCTAATAGGTATAGTTGTCAAGTGAGGTCGGGCTGATAATGAGGTCGCGTTTCGCAGAATGATGCTTTTCAAATAATGTAGTAATGATTGTTTGATTGTGGTATAATGTGGTATAATACAGAAAATAGGAGTATAGTGCCCATACGACGGCGAGGTGATATAAATGCCCGCCGATCTGTATAAAATGTACTATTATAAGGTGCATTATTTATATTCAAACAAATATATAGAATTCTTTTGACGGGGTTATTTGTTACCGATAGTTTTCAACCCCTCAGTCAGCTTCGCTGACACAGGAGCAGGCTGTATATCCGGGGACGCCAAAAGCCTTCCTTGTGTAAAGGGGAGGCATTGATTGCAGCGGCTGCAAACAGTTTGGAATAGGCTGAAATGATCAAAAACGGGTCAATGCACCCCTTCGGTCCGTTCCCCTTACACAAGGAAGTCTTGAGGGGGAAAGCGGTTTTAATATAGAGATGAAGTACAAGAATAAGACCTGAAAATAAAATAACCTGCCGGGGGATGCACAATGTGCCCGGCAAAGGGGAGGAACAGGCTTGACGAGAAACAATATCCGGCAAAATGAGGGCGATGCCCGGCGTATGGATGCCCGGCCGGTGCGCGAGAACGGGGCTGAGGCCAGCCGTGTATTGCCGCTGACGGACGAGCTGCTTTATAAGCTGCAGGAGCGCGGCGAGGCACTGCTGAAAAGGCTGGAGCAGACACTGGAGGTACGGCTGGTGCCGCGCGGGGACAAGATACAGATATTCGGCGGTGCGGCAGAGGCAGAGCGTGCCCGGGCGGTGCTGAACAGATTGTGGCAGCTGGCGGCATCGGGCGGCGAGATCGACGCGGTGGCGATAAATTACCAACTGGCACTGTGGGAACAGAGCCTGCACGACCATCAGGATGCCCCGGCCGAGGAACTGGGCAAGGTCATCTACACCACGCCCAAGGGCAAGCAGATACGCCCCAAGACGCTGGGACAGCTGGCTTATCTGCGGGCGATAGATAAGTATGACGTGACCTTTGGTATCGGCCCGGCCGGTACGGGCAAGACGTATCTGGCGGTGATGAAGGCGGCGGATGCGCTGAAGAAACGTCTGGTAAAGAAGATCGTGCTGGTGCGCCCGGCGGTGGAGGCCGGGGAAAAGCTGGGCTTTCTGCCCGGTGATCTGCAGGAAAAGGTGAACCCTTATCTGCGGCCGATATATGATGCGCTGGATGATGTGCTGGGGGTAGAGACTGCCGCTAAGTATATGGAGCGCGGGCTGATCGAGGTAGTGCCGCTGGCGTATATGCGCGGGCGGACGCTGGATGCCTCCTTTATCATACTGGATGAGGCGCAGAACACCACACCGCCGCAGATGAAGATGTTTCTGACCCGTATGGGTATGGGCAGCAAGGCTGTAATCACCGGCGATATCACGCAGATCGACCTCAAATTCGGCGCAGTGAGCGGACTTGTCGAAGCGGCAGGCATTCTGAAGAACATCAAAGAGATCGGCATGATCAGGCTCAGCGGGGATGACGTGGTGCGTCATCCGCTGGTGCAGAAGATCATCGAGGCCTATGCCCGCCGCCGCGAGACTGCGGCACGGGCGGCGGAGAATAAAGCGGAAACTGCAAAAGAAGCAGGAAAAACGGATAATGCGGAGAATAAAGGGGGTGGTTCATTCTGCTGAACCTGAAGAAAAAACATCCCGCGGGTGGCGGTATGAAAATACGCTTTACCCGGCTGGGCAATCTGTGGTTCGCGCTGCTGATTGTGCTGACTTTTTTGATACTCTCCACTAATTTTATGAATGGACGGGTATCGCTGCGCGAGGGTGAGATAGCGCCCTCCAACATCTATTACTTTGGAGCGGCGACGACCTTCGTCAGCCAGACATATACCGAGCAGGCGCAGAGCCTGGCTGCCGGAGAGGTGGCACAGATATATAAATATGATGAGAACGTCATCGTGGATCTGCAGGTGCAGATCGATTCACTTTTTGATGCGCTGCACAGTGTGCGCGTATCGCAGCAATCCGATGAAAGCCGTCTGCTGGCATTAAACGCCCTGCTGCTGCCCGAGCCGGAGGAAGGCGAGGAAGCGGTGGCGCCGGCGACCTCAGTGCTGCATTATTTTATGGCGCTGGATAATGCCAGCGAGGACAGATTGCGTAATACGCTGAAAAACGCGGTGGTGGCGGGCTACGGCCTGGGGGATTTTGATGAATCCGCACTGCCGCAGGTGGTGGAACAATGCCGTGCCAACGTGCGCTCCACCGCGGCTGATGCTAATGCGGCGGATTTTATGCTGCAGGCGATGGAAATGCTGGAATTCAAACCGACCCATGTCTTTGATCAGGTAGCGACTATGGAGGCGGTATCTCAGGCGATCCAGAGCGTACAGCCGATATCTGTGACGGTATATCCGGGGCAGCAGGTCATTACCCGCGGCGATCAGGTGACGGCGGCTGATATCGAGACTCTGGAGGCCTGCAATCTGCAGCAGTCGGGCAGCGCGCTGAAGCCGTATATCGGTTTGTTCCTGCTGGTAATTATTTGCTATGCGCTGCTGCAGCTCTATTGCACCAAACTGAGCGGCGACAACCAGATAAGTGTCGAGAAGATCAGTCTGATTGCGCTGCTTTTCGTGATAATCCTGCTGATCGGGCGGGTCATCACACTGATGAATTTTGAATCCGAGATAACGACGGACTGGATGCTGGGGCTGGCGATACCGGTACCTGCTTTTGCCATGCTGATCTCGGCACTGGTCAACAAGCGGACGGCGATTTTCGCCACTCTGATCGTCAGCATTTTTATCGGCATTATGTGCGGCGCTCATATGATGTACATTTTTGCTGCGCTGGTGGGCGGCCTGGTGGGTGTGCTGCAGGTACGCAATATGGATTCGCGCAGCCATTACGCCCTGGCGGTGGCCTATATCACGCTTGCTTATGTGCTGGTGGTCATCTCCTGGTGTGCTATGTGGAATTACGAGGCGTCGGCTGTGGGCATCGGCCTGCTGATGGCGGCTATTAACGGCGTGCTTTCGGTGATATTGGCGGTGGGTACGCTGCCGCTGCTGGAGAGTATGTTCTCCATCACCACCGAGATCCGTTTGATGGAGCTTTCCAACCTGAATCATCCGCTGCTGAAGAAGCTGATGATCGAAGCACCGGGAACATACAACCACAGTATTCTGGTGGGTAATCTGGCCGAGGCTGCGGCCGATCAGATCGGCGCCAACGGCCTGCTGGTGCGTGTGGCTTCGTACTTCCACGATATCGGCAAGACCAAACGCCCGTATTTCTTCGTGGAGAATCAGAAAGTGGGCGATAACCCGCATGACAAGCTGCAGCCCAGCCTCAGTACGCTTATCATTACCTCCCATACCAAGGAGGGTGCCGAGCTGGCCGCGCAGTATAAGCTGCCGACGGAGATCATCGATATCATCGAGCAGCACCACGGCACAGGGCTG
>JAFQHB010000199.1 GCA_017398165.1 Bacillota bacterium | reverse complement strand
TACGAAGGCTGCCGCCGCGCAGAGGACCCGGATGGCGACGATCTGCATCGGTGTGAAGCCGAGAGAGCTGAGGAAATTTAAAAAAACGCCGATGCCGCCCCAGAGGGCGGCCCCCGCGATAATGTAAGCCTGAGCCTGTTGCGAAGTCACTTATGGCAGGCTCCTTTCTGATTGTGGTAGAACGTGGGCAGAGGGTATGGCAGCGCGCCTATACGTATTGGGCGCGCTCGCCGCCGATCAGCGGCGGCCGGGTCCGGGCAGCGGTGACGATGGCCGAGCCGAGGGTGGCCTCCGGCAGGCGTATCGGCACGGCGACACGGCGCAGATGCATACCGATCAGCGTCTGGCCGATATCTATGCCGCAATCAGCGGTGATAGTCTCGACCAGTACGGGATCATCCAGCAGGCGGTAAAAAGCCGCACCGAAGCTGCCCCCGGCGTGCGGCTTGGGGACGGCGCTGACGATGGTAAGGCCGCGGCGTTCGGCTTCGGCACGTTCGATCACCAGTGCGCGGTTCAGATGCTCGCAGCATTGGGCGGCGGCGTGGATGCCCTGTGCCCGGGCGGCAGCCAGCACCTCGGCGGCGATCACCTCGCCCAGCCGGGCGCTGCCGTTTTTGCCGATGCGACCGCCCAGTACCTCGCTGGTGGAGCAGCCGACCACCATTAAAGAGCCGGGGCGCGGCGCACATTCAGCCATAAAATCGGCCAGCAGCTGCCGGGTATCGGCACGCAGGCCATCGATGATGGCGGTATCAGCCGGTGTTATCTCGGTAGCCATTATGCCTGTTCCCTGTCCTTGATGAGTTCGGCGAGCTCCTGGGCGCGCTCGGCGGCCATAGTGTCCTCGATATTGGTGATCTTGTCCAGACGGCGCTGGTGGCGGCCGCCCTCAAATTCGGTCTTCAGCCAGATATCGGCGATCTGCATCGCCAGATCGGGCTGGATGACACGGGCACCCATCGTCAGGATATTGGCGTTGTTGTGCTGGCGGCTGGCCTCGGCCGAGAAGAGGTCGTGGCAGAGTGCGGCACGGATGCCGGGGATCTTGTTGGCGGCGATGCCGATGCCGATGCCGGTGCCGCACAGCAGGATGCCGCGCTCACATTTGCCCTCGATGACGGCCTTGCCGACGAAGAAAGCGTAATCCGGGTAATCGACGGAGGATTCGTCAAAAGTGCCGAAGTCCTCGATCTCAAAGCCCTGCTCCTGCAGGTGGGCTTTTAGTTGTTCTTTCAGTTGATATGCTGCGTGGTCGCAGCCCAGAGCGATCTTCATAGTTTTCAAACCTCCGTATTATATTGATGAAAGAGCATAATTTAAGGCAGCCGTTAAATGGCTGCCTTTTTGTATTCGCTATTGCTGGGGATTTTCCTCCAATTTTTGTGCCAGCTTTTTGATCAAAAACTCGATTTGATCGGCGCAGGCCTGATATTCCTCGGCATCGCCGCCCCAGGGATCGGCAATATCGCCTTCCTCGCCGACGTATTCGGCCAGAGTAAAGACTTTATCGGCGTATTCGGGCAGTGCCTGCAGGATGACCTGCTTGTGGCCGGCGCCCATACACAGCACCAGATCGACATCGGCCAGCAGATAGGAGGAAAGCGCCCGGCTGCGGTGATGGTCTATATTGAGTCCGCGCTGCTGCATGGCATCACTGGCACCGATGCTGGCGGCCAGCCCGGGTACTGCGCCGACGCCGGCCGAGAGTGCCTCGACATCGGGCAGGTAGTGTTGGCAAAGAGCCTCGGCCATAGGGCTGCGGCAGGTATTGCCGGTGCATACGAAAAGTATCCGCATAATGTATCTCCTTAAATAATGTATCTACTTAATGTAAACGTGTAAGGGCGGTGTCAGGCTCAGAGAGCCTTGGCAGCTTTCTTCAGGCGGTTCATCAGGGCGATGCCGACGCCTTTTTCGGGGAAGCTCTCGGCCAACACCAGATCGGCGTTGATCTCATCCGTCCAGCGCAGGGCGGCAAAGAGGTTTTGGGCGGCTTCCTCGGGGTTTTCGCCCAGCAGGAAACAATGCTCGGCCTTGGCCATACCGGTGAGCCCCTGCATAGTGGCCAGCACGGCGATCTTCGGCTCGGTATTGCCGGCGGCGAAGAACTGCTGCAGCGTGCGGCAGTAGGTATCGTAGATATCCTGCGGCCGGCAGAGGATCACCTGCGCTTTGGGGGCGTAGTGGCGGTATTTCATCCCGGGGGCGCGTGCCACGCCGCCGTCCGGCAGGCGGGTTTCCTCGCTGATGCCGGGGATGAAAGGGGCGAGAGCCTCGGCGGTGATGACACCGGGGCGCAGTATCGCCGGTACGGGGGACGTCAGATCAAGTACGGTCGATTCCAGGCCGGATATGGCCGCACCGCCGTTGATTATCAGCGGGATGCGGCCGGAGAGATCCTCCCACACGTGATCGGCAGTGGTGGGGCTGGGGCGGCCGGAGAGATTGGCGCTGGGCGCGGCTACCGGCACACCGGCCTCGCGCAGCATCAGCAGGGCCGCGGGGTGCGCCGGCATCCGGATGCCCACGGTATCCAGCCCCCCGGTGACAATGCGGGGGATGCAGGGCCGGGCGGGGAGTACCAGCGTCAGCGGCCCCGGCCAGAATGCCGCCATCAGCTGCCGTGCCAGATCGGATACCTCGGCCAGCTCATCAGCCTGGGCGGTATCGGCGATATGGACGATCAGGGGGTTGTCGGAGGGGCGGCCTTTGGCGGCATAAATCCTGGCTACGGCACCGGGATCGAGGGCATTGGCGCCCAGACCGTAGACCGTTTCCGTCGGGAAAGCGACCGTCTCACCGCGGCGCAGCAGCTCGGCGGCATCACCGACCGATTTGGCGGCAAAATAGTCAATTATGCGTGTTTCCACGGCAGATCGCTTCCTTTCATTAGTGTCTTGTCAGATCAGAAAATTGGTGAATTGACGGTGGGGACTGTGGCTTGTGGTGTTACTCCGGCTTTTGGGCCAGTACCCAGCGGTCAAGCCCGGCCAGATCCTGACCGACCTCGATGTTTTGCAGGCCTGCCCCGGCCAGCAGCAGACTGACTGCGGCGGCCTGCTCGCAGCCGATCTCCAGCAGTAGATGACCGCCGGGATGCAGCCGGTCGGTCACGCCCTCGGCCGTCAGGCGGCGGTAAAAATCCAGACCGTCGGCCCCGGCAAAGAGGGCGGAGTGCGGCTCGTGCAGCACGTCGGCGGGGAGGACGGCATCATCCCGGATATAGGGAGGGTTGCAGATCAGCAGATCGTATCGTGCGCCCGGGGGTAGGGCCGCCAGCAAATCACCCTGATAAAAAGTGATATCAAGGCTGTATTTGGCGGCGTTGCGGCGGGCGATATCCAGTGCATCCTCGCTGATATCGCAGGCGGCTACTGCTGCCTGCGGGCGTTCGGCCTTGATGACCAGCGCCAGTGCGCCGCTGCCGGTACAGACATCGGCGACCTCGGCCGGGGCATCGGACGGCAGCAGGGTGAGGGCGCGCTCCAGCAGGCTTTCGCTGTCCCATCTGGGGATGAGGACGGCGGGTGAGACTATCAGATCGAGATCCCAAAAAGGCTGCAGGCCGGTGATGTATTGCAGCGGCTCACCGGCAGCACGGCGTCGGAAAGCATCGCGCAGGGCTGCTTCCTGCTCTGCCGTGATGATGCGGTCGCCTATTAGCGGCAGCTCGCTCTTGCTGACACCGAGGAAATGGGCGAAAAGCCAGCGGGCTTCGTGTCCGGCGTCGGGCAGCAGGGCGGCGAGCTGATGATAGAGGTCTTTCAGATGCAGCATCAGCCTGCGGTTTTCAGCTTCTCGGCCTGATCGGTGGTGATCAGCGCCTCGATGATCTCATCGATGAAGCCCTGCAGGATGGCGTCCAGCTTGTGCAGTGTCAGGCCGATGCGGTGATCGGTGACGCGCCCCTGCGGGAAGTTGTAAGTGCGGATACGCTCGGAACGGTCGCCGCTGCCGACCATACTCTTGCGCTGCTCGGCCTCGGAGCCGTGGGCTTCCTGCTGCATTTTCTCCAGCACGCGAGCGCGCAGTACTTTTTCGGCCTTTTCGCGGTTTTTATGCTGGTTTTTCTCATCCTGACAGCTTACCACGATGCCGGTAGGGATGTGCGTCAGGCGGACGGCGCTCTGCGTGGTATTGACGCACTGGCCGCCGGGGCCGCTGGCGCAGAACAGGTCGACACGGATATCGCCGGGGGCAAACTCCAGCTCTACTTCTTCGGCCTCGGGCAGTACGGCTACGGTAGCGGCCGAGGTATGGATACGGCCGCTGGATTCGGTCTCGGGGACGCGCTGTACGCGGTGGACGCCGCTTTCGAATTTCAGTTTGCTGTAGGCGCCGCGGCCTTCGATCAGAATGACCATTTCCTTGATGCCACCGAGATCGGTATAGCTGGAGGAAAGCACCTCCTGACGCCAGCCCATACGGTCGGCGTAGCGGCTGTACATCTTCTGCAGATCCCCGGCGAAGAGGCCTGCTTCATCGCCACCGGTACCGGCGCGTATCTCCAGAATAACGTTCTTATCGTCATTGGGGTCTTTGGGCAGCAGCAGTATCTTCAGCTCCTGCTCCAGGTGGGCGGCAGCTTCTTTTTGCTCATCCAGCTCTACCTCGGCCAGCTCACGCAGATCTTCGTCTTTTTCTTCGGCCAGGATGCTTTTGGCGTCTTCGATGCCGGTCAGCGCGGCTTTATATGCGCGGTAGGCGGTGACTACAGGCTCGATATCGGCGTGGGCGCGCATCAGTTTTTGCCAGGTAGCCTGATCGGCGATGATCTCGGGCTTGGCGATGTCTTCTGTCAGTGTGACGTATTTTTCTTCCAGCTCGGCCAGTTTTGCCAGCATTTATATTCCCTCCGTATTCGGTGTGGCAGCGGCAGGCGCGGCCTGCTGTGCCGGTGGTGTATTGGTTTGTGCGTTGGTTTCAGCGTTCAGGTCTGCTTCGCTGATGGTGTTGGGCGGCAGGTCGTTATACTCTGCGCCGGGGAAGCCCGGTACCAGCAGCAGGGCGGTCAGGGCGACCTCGATCTGATCGGGGTCGGGCTCCTGGGTCGTCAGGTGCTGCAGCCACAGACCGGGGGTGGTGAGAGCGCGTACTATCAGGTTATCCGGGTAGCGCAGCGGCAGGCGGAATATCTCATACGCGATACCGGTGATCACCGGCATGGCTGCGATCTTGGTGAGGATGCGCCCCAGCACGTCGGTATTACCGATGAAAGTAAAGGTGATGACCATAATTATCATGCTCATCAGGATGAAGCTGGTGCCGCAGCGGCAATTCAGCCGGGTTTGCGCCTGTACATTTTCTACGGTAAGCGGCAGGCCGGCCTCCCAGCAGTTGATTGTTTTATGCTCGGCGCCGTGGTATTGGAATACGCGGTGGATATCCGGGATGCGGCTGATGGCCAGCACATAGCCCAGGAAAAGCGCCACGCGGATCAGACCCTCCGTCAGGCTGCGGCCAAAGGGACCCAGATACTCCAGCGTGAAGGAGGCTGCGAATACCGGCAATACGACGAAGAAAACGATAGTCAGCACCAGAGCGCTGATGATGGCGATGGCCATATCTTTCCAGGTCATCTTTTCCTCTTCTTCCTCGCCGGATTGGAAGGCCGACCACGCCAGAGAAGAAAAGCCTACATACATTGACTCACAGAAAGATACTACGCCGCGGATGAAAGGCAGGCCGAAGAACGGATGGCGTGCCTTCAGCGCCCTGCGGCTGCCGTTTTGGTAGACGATGCGGCCATCGGCCGAGCGCGAGGCCATACAATAGCCGCCGCTGCCCTGCATCATTACGCCCTCTATCAGCGCCTGACCGCCGAAATACTCCTGTGGTTTGGTGGAATTATTATTGGTCAACTTTGTCCCTCCTTTATTGGGGATTAAAGAAGTTGGATTATGCTATCACAAAATATTGGTACATCAGGTACCTGTACAGGTATTGAAATATTGGTACAGGTATTGAAAGAGCGCAGAACCGTGGTTCTGCGCTCACAAATGCCTCCGAAGCCAGACTATCGGGCGGATAGGCTGATGCAATATCGAAGAATTTTATTTAATGCCATATTTTTTCTTGAATTTATCTACCTGGCCGCCGGCCTCAACCATAAGGCGTTTGCTGCCGGTGTAGAAGGGATGGCATTTGGAGCAAACTTCCACCTTGATCTCGCGGGAAGTCGAGCCGGACATAAATTTGTTGCCGCAGGCGCAAGTTACCTCGATCTCGTTGTACTGAGGATGGATACCTTCCTTCATTCGTTTCACCTCTTTCTGCTGAAACCTTATCCTGAATAACATCCTGATTATAGGCTTGCTGTGATACAGCTCAATAGCCCTTAAATTATAGCATAGTCGCGTGTCGATGTAAATAGTAAGTGTGCAGATTTTTTATATAATGGGCAAAAAAATTTATACGGCAGCAGAATTTCGTGTCGGGCGGTGTTTTGAGGGTGAGAAATACAAAAAATTATAAAGGCATAGGAAAATTTTTGCCGGAAGTACTATAATATTTTAATAAAAAGTGCTATACTTATAGCTATAAATTATATTTGAATAATGGGGGAGTTTTTTCCTCTTGCCCGAATAGCCACCCCAAAAGCCGTGAGGACGCCCGTTGTTCTCTTTCTTCATTATTATAATGGCATCTGGGATTGATCACCGATGCTGTGGGGCGGCTGCTGATATATGATGCTGCGATGTATAATAATGCGAATACATAGCCGGGGATAGGCCGTGATACATATATTTCGGGGCAGTTCCTTAACGTGTATTTACATTATTATATCAGCATTGCCGGTATAAATTACCGTTTTGGCCATATGGCGGCCCGCGGGCTGTGCCGTATGATATCTGTCGGATAAATGCCGGGCCCGGAGCCTGGCGTGTGCATAAAGACGGAGGTGTGATAATATGCTCTTAGGTTTGGTTCTGTTGCCTTTTGCTGCGGCGATATTGATGCCGCTGCTCAGTAAGCTTCTTGGCAGCAAGGTCGGCTGGGCGGCTTGTCTGGTGCCGCTGACGCTGTTTGGCACGTTTCTTTCGCTGCTGCCGCGCGTGAATGCCGGCGAGGTAATAGCATCCCGGGTGACGTGGATGTCGACTCTGGGTATTGATTGGGCAGTGCGTCTGGATGGGCTGTCTATGCTTTTCGTGCTGCTGATCACCGGCATTGGCCTGATGGTGATGATTTATTCGATATTCTATCTGCATCACCACGAGCGGCTGGGTAATTTCTATACCTTTATTATGCTTTTTATGGGTGCGATGCTGGGTGTCTGCACCTCTACCAATTTGATCTGCCTGTATTTGTTCTGGGAGCTGACTTCGGTTTCTTCGTTCCTGCTGATCGGATTCTGGTATGAGAAGGAAAATCCCCGCCTGGGCGCGCAGAAAGCACTGCACGTCACAGTGGGCGGTGGTTTTTGTATTCTGGCGGCGATGCTGTTC
>JAFQHB010000017.1 GCA_017398165.1 Bacillota bacterium | reverse complement strand
CATATCAGAGAGCAGGTCGCGGCATTTTACCAGATAATCCCAACCGGATATCAGCGTCAATGCCAGCGCGGCATACATCAGCACCTGCCCGCCGTACCACAGCAGACCCTGCGGGAAAAACGGTACGGTGTACAACAACAAAAAGGCTATGGCTACCATCTGGCAGGTAGTTTTCAGCTTACCCATCGGCGCGGCTGCGATCACCACACCCTCGCTGACGGCGATAGTCCTCAGGCCGGTGATGGCCAGCTCTCTGATCAATATCAGGATCACTACCCAGGCGGGCACGCGCCCCATATCCACCAGCGCGATCAATGCCGCAGTTACCAGCACTTTATCCACCAGCGGATCCATAAACTTGCCAAAAGTCGTCACCAGATTGCGGCTGCGCGCGATATAGCCATCGATAAAATCCGTACACGCCGCCACAATGAATATCAGCCCGGCCAGCAGGTCTGCCACCCAGCCCCGGCCCAACGATACCACCAGCAAAAACACCATAGCCGCTATAAAACGCACCATCGTTATTTTGTTCGGCAAATTCATCTTCTGCCAAATATCCATATCAGATTACCTCCTGTCACGTTCTATCCACTCACATTTATTGATATGCCGCACTCACATTTTATCCACCGGTACCGCCAGCAGATCATAAGCTACCGCCTCGGTCACCTCGACAGTGCAAACAGCACCGATATGCCGTTCTGAAAATCTGCCGTCAGTATTAGCCACGAAGATCAGACCGTCTACCTCCGGCGCCTGATACTGAGAGCGAGCCTCAAAATATCCCGGCAATTCCAGCGAGGGTGCCTCCAGCATCACCGTCAGCTTTTTACCCACCTGCGCCTCGCGCCGTGCAGCCGCCACATCCGCCAGCACCGCCATCAGCTGATTATAACGCCGCGCCTTGACATCCTCATCTATCTGGTCAGGCATAACAGCCGCCGGGGTATCTTCCTCCTGCGAATAACGAAATACCCCCGCCCAATCCAGCTCAGCACCGGCTGCGAAATCCAGCAGTTCGGCAAAATCCTCATCCGTCTCCCCGGGGAAGCCCACCATAAAGGTGGTACGTATAGCCGCATCCGGCAGATAAGTCCGTATTTTCTGCAGCAAAGCCTCGATCTGCTCGCGACCGCCGCGGCGGTTCATTCGGCGCAGCACATTGGCACTGACGTGCTGCAGCGGGATGTCCAGATAATGACATACCGTCCGTGCATCCCGTATCACTTCCAGCAGTTCATCGCTGATATTCTCCGGGTAGGAGTACAGCACACGCAGCATATCAAAGCCCACTGTGTCCATCCGGCGCAGCAAATCCGGCAGCAGCGAGCGTCCGGCCAGATCATAACCATAAGCCGTGGTATCCTGTGCGATCAGGCAAAGCTCTCGCACACCCGATGCTTTCAGCTCGGCCGCCTCAGCCAGCAGCTCGTCCATCGGGCGGCTGTGCAGCGCACCGCGGATACCGGGTATCGCGCAAAAGCTGCAGCGGTTATTGCAGCCCTCCGCGATCTTCAGATATGCCGTATGCGGCGGGGTAAGCTGTACACGCCGCCCACAGGCCGGCCGCTCCGTCAGGTGCAGCTTCTTGCTTATACGCTGTTGCACAGCCTGCTGCAGCCTTGCCGGCAGTTCGGCGTATTCAGCCACGCCCAGCATCAGGTCGACCTCCGGCATAGCGTCGGCCAGCTCCTGTTGATAGCGCTGCGAAAGGCAGCCCGTCACCGCCAAGAGCAGTGCCTCGCCTTCATCCTTTAGCTGGGCCAACTCCAGGATACGATCGATCGACTCCTGCTTGGCGTCATTGATGAAGCCGCAGGTATTGACCACCAGTATCTGTGCCGCAAAAGGATCATCCGTCAATTCAAACCCGGCAGCCAGCAAACCGGCCAGTGCATACTCGCTGTCCGTCAGGTTTTTGGCACAGCCCATAGTATCCCAATAAACTTTCATTATGCTATGTACCATTATGCTATGTACCGTTCCCTATTCTATCATAATTATATCGCAATTATTTATATCGAAATTATTATCTTGTAGTAATCAAACACCACAATTATTGCACCGTGCCCGTATCACCAGAGGTATAGCCCACAGGTGCTGCCTCATCCGCATAGCCCCGGTATGTATCCGGCCCGAATTCCATATTCCAGATATCATACCCACCGCTGAAGTCGGTCAGCACCGTGCCGTTATACTCCAGGCTGACGTGTGTAGCCTTGTTGTAACGCACGTACATCTGCTCCTGGGCGGTATAAGTCATCGAAGAACCTGCCGGTATCATGGATTGCGTACGTTCCTCATCATCCAACACCAGACCGACCCATACTTCCTCATCTATGGCGGTAATCACCAGCTGGATGGGCTCCTGCTGATCTGTCACCGGCGGCCTGTCCACGTCATCAGGCGGGATATTCGGCTGTTCTTCGCCGCCCTGCAGCAGAAAAAGGGCTGTCAGCAACACCACGATAATACTGCCCAGCACCAGCCACAGGAAGCGTCCACCAAAACGTTTGTTGCGGGTGTGTAT
>JAFQHB010000198.1 GCA_017398165.1 Bacillota bacterium | reverse complement strand
GTGCGTGGGCGGATGGTAGGATAATTTAAGTGCAGGCAGGGCAATAAAGTTTGCCTGTGGTAGGGTTTTGCGGTATAATATAATATAGAGGGATGGGCACTATAATGGCTTGCCAAAAATGGTAACATCTAAGGAGTGGTGTTTGTGAAAAAGGCAAAGTTAATACTGTTAATATTGCTGACTTTTGTATTCTTGACGCAAACGGCAGTAGTCTGGGCGGCTGTTCCTGTTTATATGGACGGCGACAGGTTAGATGAGGTGGCTGCGGCGGATATTAAGCAAAACTCACTGTTTGCACCGATAAGACCAATCGCCGAAAAAATGGGCGCGACTGTGGAATATGATTGCCGGCAGGTAAGCATAAACTACGACGGGGCGGTGATCAAACTGATCCCGGGCAGCAGACAGGCGGTGGTGCAGGGCGCAGATGGAATGACTGCAAGCTATCAGCTAAGCGCCGCGCCTTATTTGAAGAATGACCGTATGCTGCTGCCGCTGCGTTTTGTGTCGGAGCAGCTTGGCTGTAATGTCAGCTATCAAGGTATTTGTGTGAATATCATTATGCCCGGTGAGGTTATTGGTGGGCAGCGTGCTTATACAATGGCTTTGGGGGATAACGTGACCGGACGCAAACATATTGTCAACAACTGTATTGCTATGTTGGAGGAATGTAAAGGACAGGCTATCGCTAAGCCGGATAATATTGTGCCGAAGCCTTCCTGGGGGGGATATAGGTTTTATAACCGGCAATCGGAGCTGATAGCGAACTGGCGTTTTTGGCTGCCGGAGGTAGTGCAGAGCCAGCCGGAAACACTTTATTTGCAGAATGTGTTGACGGATCAGTATTATGAGGTCGATGAAACCGTTATTGACTATTATTTTGCTGATAATGGCAAGCATCTGGAATTGGAAATAGCAGCGTTTATGGGACCTAAGGGTTCGATATATGATTGATTTGGTTTGCAAAAAGAGCAAGTTCGGCTTATCTGCCGGGCTTGCTTTTTTAGTTGGTAAAAAGTTTAATATATGTATTACGAGATGCAGGTCAAGATAATTTAAGCGCAGGCAGGGCAATAAAGTTTGCCTGTGGTGGGGTTTTGCGGTATAATATAATGTAGAGATATAATGCCCCCGGTGTGGGCAAAAAATATGCCGGTTATGCTATGAAGCAATAAGATGCGATATAAATAATATGCGATGCAATAATATATGATAGTGTATGATGCGCTGTGGGAGGTGTGGAAGATGGCCAGTGCCAGATTGAAAGAAAAGCTGAAAGAGCTGCCGGATGCGCCGGGTGTGTATATAATGCGCGATGCCAATGGTGTAGTGGTGTATGTCGGCAAGGCGAAATCGCTGCGGCAGCGGGTGCGGTCGTATTTCCAGGATGAATCACGGCTGGCGCCCAAGACGGCGGCGCAGATGCGGGTGGTAGAGGAGCTGGAATGGATCGTGGTTTCTTCGGCGGTAGAGGCGTTGGTGCTGGAATCCAACCTCATCAAGGAGTATAACCCGAAGTACAACATTATGCTGCGGGATGACAAGCATTATCCATATCTGGCGGTAACGCTGCCGGAGGAATATCCGCGGCTGACTATGGTGCGCTCGGTGAAGAAAGACGGCAGCCGCTGCTTTGGGCCGTACGTCAGCAGCAGTGCCATGAAGCTGACCGAGAAGCTGCTCAGGGATATTTTCCCGCTCAGGACGTGCAGTAATCAGACTTTTGCGCGGCAGAAGCGGCCGTGCCTGAATTATCATATCGGGCGGTGTCTGGGGCCGTGTACCGGCAAGGTGGACAAGGCCAAATACCGTGAGATGTGCGATCAGGTGGTGCTCTTTCTGGAGGGCAAAAGCAGCAGTATCATCAGCGACCTGCAGGAGCAGATGCGGCGTGCCTCGGATGAGCTGCGTTTTGAGGATGCGGCGGCGCTGCGGGATCGCATAAGGGCGGTGGAGCTGGTGCAGAGCCGTCAGTATATGGATGCCGGCACTGATAACCGTGATGTGATCGCGGTGGCGCTGCAGGATGATCTGGCGGCGGCGCAGATATTCTTCGTCCGTGAGGGCAAGGTGGTGGGGCGTGAGCATTTCTTCCTTGATAATCGCGGCGGCGCCGGGAAAGAGAAGGTGCTGGCGGCTTTTATCATCCAGTATTACAGCGGGGTGGATTTCATCCCGCCGGAAATCTGTCTGAATTGTGAGGCCGAGGATATGCCGCAGCTTGGCGAATGGCTGACCGGGCGGCGCGGCGGCAAGGTGAGCCTGCAGGTGCCCAAGATCGGCGAGAAGAAGCGGCTGGTGGAGTTGGTGCGGAATAACGCCGGGCTGGTGCTGCTGCGCGAGCTGGAGGAGCGTGCCTACAAGGATGCCGCCGGTGGTGCGGCGCTGGATGAATTGCAGCAGATATTGGGGTTGGCACGGGCGCCGTGGCGCATAGAGTGTTTTGATAACAGCCACTGGCAGGGGACATATACTGTATCGGCTATGGTGACATTTTTGGGCGGCAAGCCTGCCAAGTCGCTTTATCGGCATATGCGTATCAAGGGCGAGACCAACGGTGATGATTATATGGCGATGCGCGAGGCGGTGGCCAGACGGCTGGGCTGGGGCATCAGCCAGCGTGAGCAGATGAAAAACGGTGAGCTGAAGCCCGAGGAAGCGCCAATGGCAGAGTGGCCGGATCTGCTGGTGATCGATGGCGGCAAGGGACAGCTGGCTGTGGCGGTGGAATTGCTGGAGACTTTGCAGCTGGATATTCCGGTGATCGGTCTGGCTGAGCGGGATGAGTGGATCTTTATGCCGCACCAAAACGAGCCGATAATTCTGCCCAAGAGCAATCAGGCCTTGCAGCTTTTGCAGCGGGTGCGTGATGAGGCGCATCGTTTCGGCGTCAGCTATCAGCGGCGTTTGCGGGAGAAAGGGCAGAAAGAGAGTGCGCTGGATAACATCCCGGGTATTGGCTCGGTGCGGCGTGGGGCGCTGCTGCGGGCGTTTGGTTCTTTGGAGCAGATAATGGCGGCTTCGGTGGAGGAGCTGGCGTTGGTGGATGGTATGAATCGGCGTGCGGCGGAGGAGCTTTTTGCGTATCTGCATCGGCAGTAGGTTTGGGGGTTGGTTCCACGCTTGCAAGGATCCGTCTACCC